>JANMMQ010000138.1:0-12427 GCA_031373465.1 Ilumatobacteraceae bacterium
ACATCTGTGGCCACCAGCACGCTCAGCTCACCATCACCGAAACGGCGCATTGCCTTTTCGCGCGTGACCTGTGCGAGGTCGCCGTGAATGGCCATGGCCTGCACACCGAGATCCTGCAGCGATCGTTCGACCCGATCACACCCGCGCTTGGTCTGACAGAAGACGAGCGCTTTGCCGACACCCGATGCAATCGCCCGGACCACCTTGTCCTTGTCCATGTGATGGACCGCGAGGAAGAGATGGTGCATCGTGCCGACCGTGTCGGTGGCAGAGTCGATCGCGACCTCGATCGGGTCGTTCATGTAACGCCGCACGAGATGGCCCACATCGCCGTCGAGGGTCGCCGAGAACAGCATCGTCTGGTGCTTGCCCGTGACCTTGCGAAGGATCCACTCGACCTGCGGCGTGAACCCGTCGTCAGCCATGCGGTCAGCTTCGTCGAGGACGACGATCTCGACCTTGTCGAGGTCGAGCTCGTTCTCCTTCAACAGGTCGATCAGCCGCAGCGGTGTGGCGACGATGACATCGACCCCGCGATGGAGTGCATCGATCTGTTGGTGACGTGACGCGCCGCCATAGACGGCGAGCACCGTTCGATTGCATCCGGCCGCAACGGGTGCCAGGACTTCGGCGACCTGCAACGCCAGCTCTCTGGTCGGGACCAACACCATGGCGAGCGGTCGGCGGCTGTCGGCTTCGCCCGTGAGGCGAGCCAGCATCGGGACCCCGAACGCCAAGGTCTTGCCGGACCCGGTCTTTGCCCTGCCACACACATCTCGTCCGGTCAGAGCGACCGGGATCGCCTTGGTCTGGATCGCAAACGGGGTAGTGAATCCGGCAGCTGCAAGCCCCATGTCGACTTCGGTGGGAACCCCGATGTCGATGAACGCCGTCGGGATGTACGAGTCCGGATCGATCGTGATGGTTGCGGCTTCGACCGGAGTGCGAGCTGGACTTGGGGTGGGTTTGCGGCGCCGCCGCCGTGGTGCCCCAGGCGGGCGGGAATGTTCAGACATGTCGAGCATGGAGGGTACCGCCACCCGGGCTCAAGGTTGCACGATGGGCGGTGGGTCGACGGGTGGTGTCACGGGCCCTCGATGCGCCAGCGCCCTGGGTGCAAAGAGGTGCCGCGACATCGGCAACAATTCGTAACCATGAAGGTTGCGCTCACGGTCAACGATTTCCTTAGACGTGCCGAGGCGATCTATTCCGACCGGCAGGCCGTCGTCGATGAGCCGGCACAGCCCGCCGAGTCATGGGGAACGATCACCTACGCCGAGATGGCAGCTCGTGCACGAGCCCAGGCAGCCGCGCTGGATTCCATGGGCATCGGCGTCGGCGAGCGCGTCGCCATCGTCAGCCACAACTCGGCACGGTTGCTCACCGCACTCTTCGGCGTCAGCGGAAGCGGTCGTGTGCTCGTTCCGATCAACTTCCGGCTCGTCGCCGAAGAGGTCAAGTACATCGTCGAGCATTCCGGTGCTCGCATCCTGATGATCGATCCTGAGCTCGAGTCCGCGCTTGCCGATGTGGAGTGCGAGCACCGCTTCGTGATCGGTACCGACAGCGACGCCCCGATGGATCACGCAGAGCCGCAGCCGTGGGAGTACGACGAGGACAGCACGGCCACGGTCAACTACACCAGCGGTACAACGGCTCGACCGAAGGGCGTGCAGCTGACCCACCGCAACATCTGGCTCAACGCCACCACGTTCGGATGGCAGCTCGGCATCAACGATCGCGACGTCTACCTGCACACCTTGCCGCAGTTCCATTGCAACGGGTGGGGCGTGCTGTATGCGGTGACGGGCATGGGTGGCAAGCACGTGATCATCCGCAAGGTCGACGGTGCCGAGATCCTTCGTCGCGTCGCCGAACACGGCGTCACGCTGATGTGCGGCGCGCCCGCGGTTGCCAACGCAATCCTCGATGCCGCGGCGAGCTGGGACGGGCCCATCCCCGGCAACGGAACACTGCGGATGGTGATCGCCGGCGCCCCGCCACCGACGCGCACGATCGAACGGATCGAGACGGACCTGGGGTGGGAGTTCATCCAGATCTACGGCCTCACCGAAACCACGCCGCTGCTGACGATGAACCGCAAGCGATCCGAGTTCGATGCGCTCTCCCCCGCCGAGCGCGCTGCCAAGCTCAGCCGTGCCGGAGCCCCGGCGATCGGCATCGAGATGCGGACTTCGCCCGATGGTGAGGTGCTCGCCCGCGGCAACCACATCATGGCCGGCTACTGGAACAAGCCCGACGCCACATCCGATGCAATCCGGCCGGCGGACGACGACCCCAACGGCCCGTCGTGGTTCCGTACGGGCGATGGCGGCGGCATCGACGCCGACAACTACGTCACCCTCAGTGATCGCAAGAAGGACGTCATCATCTCCGGTGGCGAGAACGTCAGCTCGATCGAGGTCGAGGACGCGATCTTCAGCCATCCCGAGGTGGCAGAGGTGGCCGTGATCGGCATACCCGACGAGAAATGGGGTGAGATGGTCATGGCCTTAGTGGTGACAACAGGAGGATCGACACTGACCGAGGCCGACCTGATCGCCTACACGAGGACGAAGTTGGCGGCGTTCAAATGCCCGAAGGTCGTCGAGTTCCGCGATGCTCTGGCGCGAACGGCCACTGGCAAGCTGCAGAAGTTCAAATTGCGTGAGTCCTACTGGGATGGTCGGACCCGCCAGGTGAACTGAGCACCGTCATGGCCAAGCTGATCTACTCCGCGATCACATCCCTCGACGGCTATGTGGCTGACGCGAACGGCAGCTTCGATTGGGCTGCACCCGACGACGAGGTGCACAGCTTCGTCAACGACCTCGAACGCCCTATCGGCACCTATCTCTACGGGCGCCGGATGTACGAGGTGATGTTGTATTGGGGAACCGCTCCGACCGACGAGTCCGAGCCGGCGGTCCCGCGCTATTTCGCGCAGATCTGGCAGTCGGCGGACAAGGTCGTGTACTCCAAGCACTTGGACACCGCGTCGAGCGCAAACACGCGGATCGAACGAAGCTTCGACCCCGAGGAGGTACGACGGTTGAAGGCCTCAGCAGACCGGGACATCAGCGTGGGCGGCCCCGAACTGGCGGCCGAGGCCTTCAAACACGACCTGGTCGACGAGCTGCACCTGTTCCTCACGCCGGTCGTCGTCGGAGGCGGCAAGCAATCGCTGCCCGCCGATCTGCGCGTCGACCTCGAGCTCTTGGACCACCACCGATTCGGCAGCGGCGTCATGCATCTCCACTACAGAGTGAGCACTGGCGAGTGAGTCAGTCGCACTGACCGACCCGGCAGAAAAACCGCTTGATGAATCAAATAGTAGTCAGCGGGTTTGCACGCCGTTAGCGTCCGTCAGCCTGTGCCGGACAGCTCGGCCAGAAAGGAACCGATCTCACCCGCAACACGTCTTTCGAGGAGGCGACGCCATGGAATCATTCGACGGGACAACGACGTCCGGCCGCAAAGGAATCCCATATGACTGGCAGTCACTGCTGGTCTCTGCCGAAGCTGCAACCCTCGATCGCGAGCTTGCAACGATGACCCCGGAGTACGCCGAGTAACCATGCAGGCCCGGCAGGTGCCATCGAGGGTGCTGGTGCTGGGATGTGGCTCCGTAGCCCAGTGCACGTTGCCGCTGTTGATCCGTGACCTCGGGATCGATCCGCAACACATCACGATCGTCGACATGGTCGATAACCGTCCCCGCGTGGCCGATTCGATCGCGCTCGGCGTGACGTTCGAGCAGGACCAGGTCACCCCGGAGAACCTCGATGAGTTTCTCTCCGACCGGGCGGGCCAGGGTGACCTGTTGCTGGATCTCGCTTGGAACATCGACAATCCCACGATCCTCCAGTGGTGTCGTGACCATGGCGTGAGGTACTTGAACACCAGCGTCGAAGTGTGGGATCCGTACGACGACATGGTGTCGACCCACCCACTCGACCGCACCCTCTACGCGCGCCACATGGACATCCGAAGGATGATCGACAAGTGGGGCGACAACAAGGGGCCTTCGGCGGTAGTGGAGCACGGCGCCAACCCCGGCCTCGTCAGCCACTTCACCAAGCAGGCCCTGACCGAGATCGCCGCTCGAATGCTGCACGACGGACGCGGCGCCGACATCGCCGCGATGGAGGATGCGCTCGCCAACGAGTCGTACGCTGACCTGGCGATGCTGACGGGCACGAAGGTGATCCACATCGCCGAACGCGACACTCAGGTCACCGATGTGCCCAAAAAGGTCGATGAGTTCGTCAACACGTGGTCGGTCGACGGCTTCTACGAGGAAGGCATCGCCCCCGCCGAGCTCGGCTGGGGAACTCACGAGAAGCGGCTACCGCCGAACGGCTTCGTGCACCACGGGTACGGTCCGCGCAACCAGATCTGCATCGCTCGACCGGGAATGGAGACCTGGGTCCGATCGTGGGTCCCGACCGGCGAGATTCGCGGCATGGTCATCCGGCATGGAGAAGCGCTGACCATCAACGATCACCTGACGGTGTGGGGCGACGACGGCAACCCCGTCTACCGTCCGACCGTTCACTACGCCTACTGCCCCTCCGACGCAGCGATCAACAGCGTCCTCGAGCTGCGCATGCACAACTGGGAGATGCAGTCGCGTCAGCGCATCCTCAACGACGAGATCACCAGCGGCCGCGACGAGCTCGGCGTGTTGCTGATGGGGCATCCCTACAAGTCATGGTGGACCGGATCGCTCCTGTCGATCGACGAAGCTCGCGCCGTCTTGCCCCACCAGAGCGCTACGACCCTGCAGGTCGCAGGCTCCATCATCGCCGCTGTCACGTGGATGATTGATCACCCGAACGAAGGCGTCTGCGTCCCCGACGATCTTCCGTGGCGCGATGTGCTCGCGGTCGCGTCGAGCTACTTGGGCACGATGCACTCAGGGGCTGCGGATTGGGATCCGTTGACGACCCGCAACGACCTGTTCGCCAGGTTTGCCAACGACGCCGACGGCATCGACCGCGACGATCCGTGGCAGTTCAGCAACTTCCTCATGGCGTAGCGCGTTGACAACTCAGGCGATCGAGGGCAGACTGATCGGGATGTCCGCCGCTCGCAACCTCCTTCTGCTTATGTAGGGCAAGCGCCGCGGTCTTCGCGCTTGCCCGTACCCCCCGCCCGTCGGCCGGGGGGTTCTTCATTTTTGCCAACTGATTCCACTCGATCTCGTCAGCCGGCTCCGCCGCAGAAAGCCAGTCATGCCTCCACAACCAGCCAGTCCCAAGAAGATGAAGTTCGACAAGTACAAGCCGTTCGTACCGGTGGTCCTGCGCGACCGCACCTGGCCGAACGTTGTCCTCGACAAGGCGCCGCTCTGGTGCAGCGTCGACCTGCGCGACGGGAACCAGGCCCTGATCGATCCAATGGATCCGCAACGCAAGCGGCACATGTTCGACGCGCTCGTGAAGATGGGGTTCAAGGAGATCGAGGTCGGCTTCCCGTCGGCGAGCCAGCCCGACTTCGACTTCGTCCGTCAGTTGATCGAGGAGGACCTGGTTCCCGACGATGTCGAGATCCAGGTGCTCGTGCAGTGCCGGCCGGAGCTGATCGAGCGCACCTACGAGTGCATCCAAGGTGCACGACGGGTGATCGTCCACTTCTACAACTCGACGAACCCGCTGCAGCGTGAGGTCGTGTTCGGTCTGGACCAGGACGGGATCGTCGACATCGCCGTCAATGCCGCCAAGCTGTGCCGCAAGCTCGAGCAGACGATGGGACCCACCTCGATCCGCTACGAATACTCACCGGAGAGCTTCACGCTGACGGAGCCCGACTTTGCGATCCGCATCTGCGAGGCCGTCATGGATGTCGTCGAACCGACGCCCGAGAAGCCGCTGATCGTCAACCTGCCGGCCACGGTCGAGTGCTACACACCCAACGTGTACGGGGACGTGATCGAATGGTTCGGGCGGACCATTCGCAATCGCGATTGCGTGGTCATCAGCTTGCATCCGCACAACGATCGTGGCTGCGCAGTCGCCGCCGCTGAGTTCGGTGTCATGGCGGGTGCCGATCGGGTGGAGGGAACGCTGTTCGGCAACGGCGAGCGCACCGGCAACGTCGACATCGTCAACCTCGCCATGAACCTGTTCAGCAACGGGGTCGATCCCGAGCTCGACATCACCGACATCGATGCCCTGCGGCGCGTCGCCGAGTATTGCAATCGCCTGCCCGTGCCCCCTCGCCATCCTTATGCCGGAGATCTGGTCTACACCTCGTTCAGCGGGAGCCACCAAGACGCGATCAAGAAGGGCTTCGAGGCGTTGCCGAAGGACTATGACCAGTGGGGAGTGCCGTACCTGCCAATCGATCCGAAGCACGTTGGTCGTTCATACGAGGCCGTCATCCGGGTCAACTCGCAATCGGGCAAGGGCGGTGTGGCCTACATGATGAAGGCCGAGCACGGATTCGACCTGCCGAGGCGGTTGCAGATCGAGTTCTCCAAGACCATCCAGCACATCACCGAGGATTCGGGCACCGAGATCAGTCCGGTCGTGATGTGGGAGGCGTTCCAGCGGCACTACCTACCCGCCGAGCCCACGTTCCAGCTCAACAGCCATGAGTTGCGCAGCGATTCGGCCTCCGGTCGCACATCGATCACCGCTCAACTCGTCGTCGACGGCGCCCCAGCGACGATCGTCGGTGAGGGCAATGGTCCGATCGACGCGTTCGTGCATGCGCTCCGCGACGGTCTCGGCGCGGAACTGAACGTGCTGGATTACGCGGAGCACGCCATTGGCCAAGGGTCGGAGGCAAACGCAGTTGCGTATGTCGAGACGTCGGAGCCCGACGGCAACGTGCTGTGGGGTGTCGGTGTCGACCCGAACATCATCACAGCGTCTCTTCGCGCTGTATTGAACGCCCACGAGCGCCATCGGAAGTAAGGTCGGCGCCCATGATGCGTTGGCTTCGGCGATTGATGTGGCTTGGTGTGTTTGCGGGCGGAGGATTTGCCGGATATCGGGCGTGGAATCGCAAGCAATCGCTACCTTCGGCGGCCTCACCCCAGTGGCCGCCGTTGATCCCGGCGTCCGGCACACGGGCGCCGACGAGTACAGAGCCGGCCAGCAAAACGCCACCGCCCGCAGTCACCACGGACGCGGTCGAGGCTCCTCGTTGGCTGCCACCCGTCGATGGCGGTTGCCCGGCGGGGTACCCGCTGAAGGCCAACAACAACTCGGGGATCTTCCACGTGCCAGGTGGTCGGTTTTACGACCGGACGGTTGCAGAACGGTGCTACGCAAACGCCGAGGACGCGATCGCCGACGGCTACCGTCAAGCCAAAGCTTGAACGGAGGGCGAATGAAGGTCAGCGTGGATTTCGATGTCTGTGCATCGACAGGGGCGTGCATGCAGGTCTGCCCGGAGGTGTTCGAGGTGCGCGCCGACGGCTATCTCTACATCCTTCAAGAAGAGCCCGGCGAAGGGCTTCGCGACAGCGTGACCGCCGCGGCCGAGATGTGCCCGACGGCGGCGATCACCGTCGACGGCTGAGGCCGGCCCTCGCCTGAGTTTTTTGACAGAAACCTGCTGAAGTGAGCGCCTTGCGCCGCCGATGAGATGTTCAAGACTTACTACCCACGATCTTGGGACCTAAGTCTGATCGCCGATGGAACGCAGATCGAGATCGTCGACGACTTTGCTCCGGGGCCTGCTGCGAGATGTTGCAGAACCATAACCGACACGGGTCCTCGAGCGGCGGCCAAGCCCTGCAAGAGACGGGCCGGACAGCGATTTCTTGACGAGAACTTGCTCCAGTTGTTGCACCTCTTTGCCGATAACAAATGGCGTCCGGGTCCAAAACCTCGCTACGGCCTAAGACGTGTCATTACAAATTGATGACAGGAAGGGTGATCGTGTGGAACGCCGTCTCGCAATCACGTACATCGTCTCCGCTACTACAACTTTTGGTATCGCCTGCGTCGCCATCGCGACCGCTGGCGGGGGGCTTTTCGCAAGCGCCGCGCCCAAACCTGCCCCTGGGAAACAGGTTGAGATCGTCGACGACTACATCGTCGTCCACTCGTCTACGACCGTGCTCGCTGCGGACGCCGGCGACCCGACTGCGGCGTCTGCCACGAGTCCGAAGTCGGCGCTGACGCGGGCACCGCTGCCCGCAGCGGCCGGAACAGCGGCACCGGCTCCCGCGCCTACCGTCGCCCCTGCCGAAGCTGTCACAGCCGATGCTCCTCTGTCCGAGACTCCGCCCACTGCGGCGCCCACTTCAGCTCAAATGCCAGAGGATCCCGCGCCAGCGCCTTCACCAGAGTCTGATGAGCCCGAACCGAAACCGGCTTCCGCTCCAGCCGCGGATCCTTCTCCCGCACCGGCGCGCGAGCCTGCAGCGGCCGCGCCAGTGCCTGCCGCCAGGCCACCGATTCCGCCCGGATGCCACGATCCTGAGTTCCGTAACGGCACGTGGAAGTGCGATGACGACTGAGCTGAACGAACAGCAACTCGCCCGGCTCGCAAAGCTGGGCAAGCGCAATCCCTCTGCCGCGGCTCGCCCCGGTGAGACGCCGACAGTTGCCCAGCCGGTTGCCATGACCCGCGCGGACGCGGCGGCCCCGTGGAGCCCTCCGGTCGGTCAGGCTGCCATTGTTCCGCAGATCGTCATCGAGCCAGCTGCCGCCGCTGCCGTGCCCGTCGTCGATCGGCACACGAGCGTGCGATTGTTCGGGAGCCGCCGACGTCATGTCGCGGCCGCCGGCCGCATCCTGGCAACCGGCCTGGCAACGTCGGGCTTCCTGGGAACCATCGCGTCGCTCGCTACCGCGGATGCACGCGCGCTCGAGTCGAAGCAGGCTGACGCGGCGACAGAGACATCGATCGTCGAGACGATCCACCGTGTGGTCTACGTCGACGAGTTCGGAAATCCAATCGCTCCGCCAACGACATTGGCCGCACCCGCTGTCAGCGCCACGACAACCGTCGCTGCGATCGTCGATCCGAACGCCGCGGTCGACCCGCTCGCTCCCACCACCACGATTGCCGCTGCAGCAGCACTTCCGGCGGCCGTCCCCGTGGCACCTCCTGCGGCAGCGCAAGCTCCGGCTCCTGCACCCGCTGCGGCCCCAGCCCCGGACCCCGCACCCGCACCTGCACCTGCACCCGCTCCGGCCCCAGCCCCGGACCCCGCACCTGCACCTGCGCCGGCCCCGGCCCCCGCGCCGGCCCCAGCTCCCGCGCCGGCCCCAGCTCCAGCTCCGGCGCCCGCTCCGGCACCGGCCCCTGCGCCACCCCCGTGCCAGGGAAGTGGATGCTGATTCACCGAAGTGGCAGAGGAGCGCACGTGGCATCGTTCGTCGACACGACTGATGGGGTCTCCGTGCGAGATCCTCATCGACGGCGCGACCGACCTCGTCGCGCTCGGATTTTCCAGACTCGGACAACTCGAGCAGACGTGGAGCCGCTTCCTTCCGGATAGTGAGCTGAACCGTCTCCAGGAATGGCGGGGCCGATGGCTGGAGTGCAGCGACGATCTCGTTGCTGCACTCCAGTGGAGCCTTCGCATGCACACCGAAACCCGCGGACTGTTCGATCCGTCGATACGGGCGAACCTCGAACAACTCGGCTACGACCGCACCTTTGCCGAGCTCGTCGAGCAGGCGAGCCAACCCGTCGAGGGGCTCCTGGCGGAGCCCACGCCCGGGCTGAGAGGTCTCGAGATCTCGAACAACTGGGTTCGGCTGGAACCGGGGCTCTCGATCGACCTCGGAGGCATCGGCAAAGGGTTGGCCGCCGACATCGTCGCCGACGAACTCATCGTGGCCGGTGCCAACTCCGCATATGTCTCGCTGGGGGGCGACATCCATGCTGCCGGCGAGCCGGTCGACCAGCACGGGTGGCAGGTCCCGCTGCTACACCCGATCACCGGCGCCACGATCGATCACCATGCGCTCTACTCGGGCGCACTCGTGATGAGCACCGTGGCGATTCGCCGATGGACACGCGGAGGCGTCGACCATCACCACATCATCGACCCGCGAACAGGTCGACCAGCCGACACCGGTCTCATTGGCGTCGCGGTCGCAGACCAAAGCGCGGCCAGAGGTGAGGCACTGGCCAAAGCGGCCATCATCGCCGGCGCGGACGAAGGGGCGGCACTCTTGCGCTCCGCGAATGTGAAAGCCTGGATGATCAGTGCCGACCACGTTCACGTAGTGCAGGAGTCAGACCAATGATCGCCGTCACCGACAAACTTGCCTGGTATGTCGCCCGATCCAGTGGCATCGTTGCCTGGGCTACCGTCACCGCCAGCATCCTGTGGGGACTGACGCTGTCTAGCCGGCTGGTACGAAAGCGCGGCGTACCCGCATGGCTTCTCGATCTCCATCGCTACCTCGGAACGTTGTCACTCGTCTTCGTCCTCGTCCATCTCGGCGGGCTGTGGACCGACAACTTCGTCTACTTCGGCTGGCGGGAGCTGTTCATACCGATGAAGTCGCCGTGGAAGACCGGCGCGGTCGCCTGGGGGATCGTCGGCTTGTACTTCCTCGCAGCCATCCAGATCACGTCGTGGTTGATGCGTCACATCAAACGCAAGATCTGGCATGCCATCCATCTCACGAGCGCCTTGTTGTGGATCACGGCGACCGTGCACACGTTCCTCGCCGGGCAGGATCGACACAACACGTTGCTGCAGTGGTTCGTGCTCGGTTCGACGATCCTCGTCCTTCAGCTCACCCTGTTCCGCCTTGTCACACTGCGCAGCGCCCAGAAGTGGGCACTGCGTCCCGAGACCCCGACGAAAGGCTCCGACCGGGTGAGCACCGGCTAGATTCGGAACCGCATGGGTTTCCACACCAAGTTGAGGTCCGCTTGGCAAACGTCGCAATCGATGCTTTGCGTCGGTCTCGATCCCGACCCGACCCGCCTGCCGGTCACATTCGATCGCACCAGTGCGGCGTCGTTCGACTTTTGCAAGGCGATCGTCGACGCCACCGCTCACACCGTCTGCGCGTTCAAGCCGCAGTTCGCCTATTTCGCGGCGCAGCGTGCCGAGCCCGAACTGGAACGGCTGTGCAACTACATCCACGAGACGTACCCCGGTGTGCTGCTGATACTCGACGCCAAGCGTGGTGACATCGGTCCGACCGCCGAGCAATACGCACGAGAAGCATTCGACAGGTATGGCGCAGACGCCGTCACCGTGAATCCGTATCTGGGCACGGACTCGATCGAGCCGTACCTCCGCGACCGCCAGCACGGTGTCTTCGTGTTGTGCCGCACGTCCAATCCCGGTGGCGCCGATTTCCAATCGCTCGACATCGACGGCGAGCCGCTCTATGCGCACGTCGCCAGGCGGGCAGCGACCGACTGGAGCGCGATGGGCGATTGCGGGCTCGTCGTCGGGGCGACCTTCCCGAAGGAGCTCGGCGCGGTTCGCCAAATCGTCGGTGACATGCCACTTCTGGTCCCCGGCGTGGGCGCGCAGGGCGGTGACATCGAGACAGCCGTCGCTGAGGGCGCCACTGCGGATGGCTTCGGGATGGTGATCAACTCGTCGAGAGCGATCCTCTATGCGTCCAGTGAGGCGGACTTCGCCGAGGCAGCCGGCCGCCTCGCTGTGGCCACTCGCGACGCAATACGCGACTGCACGAAGCGCTAGCCGCGTCGACGCGGTCAGCAGGTCAGTGCGTCGACGGAGATGATTCCAGGAGCAGCGCGCAGCTGACCCAGCACATTGGAGTCCACTTCACCGGACGTGGCGATCAGCATGACCGCCGTTCCTCCGTCTGGTGCAGCCCCTACATCCATGTCGGCGATGTTGACGCCGGCGTTGCCGAGCAACGTTCCGACGATTCCGATCACGCCCGGCCGGTCATCGTTGATGACCATCAGCATGTGCACGGCGGGTGGAACGTCGACGCTGTGGTCGTCGATCATGACGATGCGCTGCTCGCCTCGCCGGCCGACCAACGTGCCCGACAGGGAGCGCTCTCCACCCCGCAACGTGATGAGGTTGACGAAGTCGGCAGACGTGGCGCAGTTGGTCTCGCGAAGCTCGACACCGTGATCCCTGGCGAGCTGAGGGGCGTTGACGTAGGTGACCGGCTCGTCGGTGACCGAACTGAAGAAGCCCTTCGATGCCGCAAGCGTGAGGATGCGCGTGTCGTATCCGGCGATATCTCCTTCGGTGCAGACCTCGATCTGCTTCGGCGCCCCACCGACCAGTGAAGCAAACAGCCGACCCAACCGCTCGGCGAGGGGAAGGAACGGTCGCATCGTCTCATTGGCCTCGGCTGCATCGACGTTGACGGCAAACGGCACGAACTCGCCGGCGAGTGCCAACTGGACCATGTCGGCAATCGTGTCGCCTGCCTTGTCCTGCGCTTCTCGAGTCGACGCACCGAGGTGCGGCGTGACGATGACCTGCTCCAGTGCA
>JANMMQ010000164.1:0-1992 GCA_031373465.1 Ilumatobacteraceae bacterium
TGCGTACGAATGGGAGCTGACAAAGAGCCCGGCTGGTGCGCACCAGTGGACCCCAAAGAACCCCGAGGCGCAGGGCACGGTGCCGGACGCGCACGATCCGTCGAAGCGCCACGCTCCGACGATGTTGACGTCGGACCTCGCACTGATCGTCGATCCGGTCTACAAGGAGATCTCGAAGCGGTTCTTCGAGAACCCCGACCAGTTTGCCGACGCGTTCGCGCGGGCCTGGTACAAGTTGCTCCATCGCGACATGGGACCGGTCGCCCGCTATCTCGGGCCGTGGGTTCCCGATGAGGAGCTGCTGTGGCAGGATCCCGTCCCCGCGGTCACGCACGAGCTGATCGGCGACGTAGACATCGCGGCGCTCAAGGGCAAGATCCTCGGCTCCGGGCTGTCCATCTCCCAGCTGGTCTCGACCGCGTGGGCGTCGGCGTCGACCCACCGCGACACCGACAAGCGCGGTGGGGCCAACGGGGCGCGGATCCGCCTCTCGCCGCAGGCCGAGTGGGACATCAATGTGACCTCCGGCGTGTCGCGGGTGCTGTCGACCCTCGAGGGCATCCAGCAGGAGTTCAACGGTTCCGGCAAGACCGTCTCGCTTGCCGACTTGATCGTGTTGGGAGGCTGCGCGGCGGTCGAGCAGGCGGCGAAGCAGGGCGGCCACGACGTGCAGGTCCCCTTCACGCCGGGGCGCGCCGATGCCACGCAGGCGCAGACAGACGTCGAGGCCTTCGCCGTGCTCGAGCCGACGGCAGACGGATTCCGCAACTACCTCCAGAAGGGCCACGATCTGGCGTCGGAGCACCTGTTGGTCGACAAGGCCTTCATGCTGACGCTGTCCGCTCCCGACATGACCGCTCTTCTCGGCGGCTTGCGCGTCCTGAACGCCAACGCCGGGCAGTCCGAGCACGGGGTCTTCACCGACCGACCGGAGACGCTGACCAACGACTTCTTCGTGAACCTGCTCGACATCGGGACAGCGTGGAAGGCGACCTCGGAATCCGAGGATGTGTTCGAGGGCATCGATCGCAAGAGCGGTCAGCGTCGATGGACCGGCACCCGCGTAGATCTCATCTTCGGGTCGAACTCCGAGCTCCGGGCACTCGCCGAGGTCTACGCGTGCAACGACGCCAAGGAGAAGTTCGTACGCGATTTCGTGGCTGCGTGGGACAAGGTCATGAACCTCGATCGTTTCGACCTCACCTGATGCGAAGACGTCCGTCGAGGGTCATTGTGACCCTCGTCGGGCTGCTCCTCGCCGGTTGTAGTACGGACGGGACCTCGTCCGTACAGACTCAGGGCGCAGAATCCACTGGCGCGTCTTCGACGGCACTGCCAAGCGAGACGTCGCTGCCACCGACGACGCAACCGAGTGAGACGTTGGCGGCACCGACGACAGCAGGACCCACCGTTGCCTCCGGGCCTCCAGTCTTCGACCCGCAGGCGCTCGGAAACAACCTGACGCTGCCGAGCTTCATCCTCACCGTCACGGTCGACAACACGAACAGCGGTCAGTTGAGCGAGAACATCACCACCACCGGGTTCATCAAGGATCCGATCAGCGCGTACGAGCTGGCCACCTTCTCCTTCGACGGCACGACCGACGGCGAGCGCAGCTATCTGGTCGGCGGTCGTTCGTACAAGGAAAACATCTCCGGCGACTGGTACCTGTATGAAGCAGAAAGCGCGGACGCCCCCAGCTTCACGGACCGCCTCGACTCGCGGTCGGGCGCTCTCGCCGGGATGATGAGCGCCCAACTCGCTGGCCAAGAGGACTACGAAGGCATCCCGGCAAACCACTTCGTGTTCCGCGAAACCGACCTCGCGAGTTATGCCTCTTACACCCCGGAAAACCCGAGTCCCGCGGTGGATGGCGATTTCTACCTCGCACGAGACGGCAACTACGTGCTCTATGCGCACTCGAAGGAGACCTCGCCAGGTCGGACCTACGAGGTCACAGAGGCATTGTCGTTCGTCGGTCAGGTGCCTGAG
>JANMMQ010000376.1:0-5563 GCA_031373465.1 Ilumatobacteraceae bacterium
CCTCGCGCCCCGATGTGGTCACTCAGCGGTGGCAATCAGCAGCGAGTGGTGCTGGCCCGAGAACTGTCACACGATCCACTGGTACTGGTCGCTGCGCAACCAACGCGTGGCCTCGATGTCGGAGCCATCGAATACATGTCGTCGCAATTGCGGGCCGCCGCGGCCGATGGCGTGGCTGTGCTGTTGATCTCGACCGAACTGGAAGAGATCCTCGACCTCGCCCATCGCATCGTCGTGATATCGGACGGGCGCATCGTCGGCGAGATGGCGCGGGGCGAGGTCGATATCGCCGAGCTCGGCTTGATGATGAGCGGCGCCAATGGGTGACGTCGGCGGACAAGTCGTCGTCGACAGCGAACAGGAGAAAGCCGGGCCCGCCCCGGCGCAAGGTTCGCGGTTCGGGTCCACACGCGAGGTCATCGCGCTCTACGCCATTTGCCTGTTCGTCGCCCTTGCGCTCGCCGCCATATGCGTCGCCGCCACCGGAGGTTCATGGACCAACGTGTACACGGCGATGCTCGACGGCAGCATCCGCAAACCCGGCCGGTGGGGCGTGACACTGGGCGTTTCCGCACCCATCCTTCTCGTCGCCCTCGGCACTATCGTCAACGGTCGTGCCGGCCTGGTCAACATCGGCCAGGAGGGTCAACTGGTGGTCGGCTCGTGCCTCGCCGCCTATGTCGGTGTGCGCCTCGGCGGGCCCGGTCCGTTCGTGCTCGTCGTCGCCATGCTGTTCGGGATCGTCGGTGGGGCGATCTGGGCAGGCATCGCCGGCGCGTTGCGCTACTACCGCAACGTCCCGGAGGTGCTCAGCACCCTCCTGATGGGAACGGTCGCGTTGAACCTGATGGGATGGGGCCTGCGCAACCAGTCTCTTCTCCTCGCACCCTCGGCAGGACGCGCCAACCGCAACCAGGTCAGTGAGTCACTGGCCACCGACACCAGGATTCCCCGCGTGACCTGGTTCGGCAACGAGTTCCCGATCAGTGTGCTGCTGGCACTCGGCCTGTCTCTATTGGTCTGGATCGTCATCGATCGATCCGTGGTCGGCTTCCGGTTGCGCATGCTCGGCAGCAATCCACGCACGGCACAACGCGCCGGCGTTCCGGAACGTCGGTACGGGATCGGTGCCATGCTGGTGTCCGGTAGTTTTGCTGGTCTGGCCGGCGGGATCATGCTGGCCGGCGGCGATTTCGGCAACTATCAACTCGTCGCCAACTTCGGCGCGGGCATCGGTTTCGCCGGCTTGTTGGCCGCGCTGGTGGCTCGCCAACGCGTGATCGTGTTGATCTTCGTGGCCTTCTTGTTCGGGTGCATGCGCACGGGCTCCGGGTTCCTTCGGGCTACCGGCGTTTCGGGTCGTATCGCCGATGTGGTTCAAGGATTGCTCGTACTGGCCATGCTCTTGCCGCCGGCGATCCTCTACATCCGCGAACGTCGCCGGGCGCTGTCCGCGACGAGCACGAGGGTATGACGATGAGCAACTTCTGGTCAGCCCTCGGTGACATCGCCAGCAATGAGAGCGCCTACCGCAACTCTTTGATCGCCGCCGTGGTCCTACTCTTCGCTGCCTCGGGCGAGCTGATCGCCGAGAAGGCCGGGACGATCAACATCTCGCTCGAAGCCATGATGCTCGGCGGTGCGTTCTCGGCCGCCATCGGCGTGCACCTGGCGGGCTCGACCTGGATCGGGTTGATCTTTGCAGCGATCGCCGGTCTTGTCGTCGCTGCCATCCAGGCCAACATGAGCCATCGCCTGCCTGCGGATCAATTCGTCGTCGGTCTGGTGCTCAATGTTCTGGTGCTCGGTCTCGTTGGGTTCCTCACCGGGTCGATCCAACCCAAGTCCGACGTCGTCCGCCGCGTCAGCATTCCCCTTGTCTCGCGCATCCCCTTGCTCGGTCCGGCGCTCTTCGACCAACCATGGGTGCTGTACCTCGTCTACCCCTTGGTGCCGTTCGTGTGGTGGCTTGTCTACCGGACGCGTTGGGGTCTCGAGATCCGCGCAGTCGGCGAGGACCCGAACGCCGCAGACGTCTCCGGCCTGGATGTCAACAAACTTCGCCGACAAGCCATCTACCTCACCGGGGTCGTGGCGGGGATCGGCGGCGGGTACTTCCTGTTCGCCCGCGCCGGGAAGTTCGAGGATTCCCTGATCGGCGGACGCGGTTTCATCGCCATCGCTGCGGTCATCTTCGGTGGCTGGACCCTGAAGGGCACGGTTGCGGGTTGCATCACCTTCGGCCTCGTCGGCTCGTTCGTTCTGACGATCCCGTCGCTCGGGTACAAGTCGATTGATCCCTCGTTCCTCGCCATGGCTCCCAACGTGGTCACAGTCGTGGCCATGGCCGTGTTCGCAAAACGGGTTCGCCAACCGGCCGCTCTCGCGCGACCGTTCATCCGCGGTCTGAAGTAGCTCCGACCATGAGAACTACGGTCTGACCATCATTCCGAACGCTTCCACGATGATCATCGCCGGCGGCGACGTCGTGACCATGAACGGGTCGCGCCAGGTCCTGCTCGGTGGATCGGTGGTTGTCGTCGACGGGCTCATCGCCGCGGTCGGCTCGACACGCGAGCTGCGTGCGGCGCACCCGAACGCGACCGTGCTCGACGCGACCGATTGCGTCGTCACGCCGGGGATGATCAATGCCCACCAACATCTCACGGGCGACCCGTTGGTGCGCAGCTGCATCCCTGATCTCCTCGCGCCCGGCGCATCGATCTTCGAGTGGGCGGTCCCGATCCACGGCGAACACACCGCAGACGACGACGAGGTATCCGCACGGCTCACCGCGGTCGAGTGCGCCCGCAACGGTGTCACCACCGTGATCGAAGCCGGGACGGTTGCCCATCCGCATCAGGTCGCCGCAGCAATGACCAGTGTCGGAATTCGCGGCACCCTGGGAACGTGGGGGTGGGACATCGCGAACGGGCCATTCGTCGGCACGGTCGCGGAAGTGCTCGATCGTCAGCGCGCTGTCGTAGAAGCTTTCCCGTCGGGAGGTCTGGTCGAAGGCTGGGTCACCCTCGTCGGCCACGATCTGGCCAGCGATGAGTTGCTTGCCGGCGCGGCGGAGCTAGCCCGCGAGTTGAACACCGGGATCACGATGCACATGTCGCCAACGTGGTCCGACCCCGAGAGTTACATGACGCGCACCGGGCGTCGACCGATCACTCACCTCCAGCACCTCGGGGTGCTCGGTGAGAACGTGCTGCTGGCTCATTGCGTCTGGCTCGACGACGAGGAGATCGACCTCGTGCTGTCGACCCGCACCGCTATCGCCTACTGCCCGTGGGCCTACCTGCGGCTCGGTCAGGGAGTCACCCGAGTTGGTCGGCACGCCGAGATCGTCGAACGTGGCGGGCGTGTCGCGCTCGGCTGCGATGCCGCAAACGCAGGCGACGTAGCCGACATCCTTCGAGCCGCGGCCTTGGCCGCGGGGATCGCCCGCGACGGTCGGCTGGAGCCGCAGAAGTTCGGCGCGCACCAGGCGTTCGAGCTGGCCACGATCGCGGGTGCCGAGGCAATCGGCATGGCGGATCGCATCGGTTCGCTCGAGGTTGGCAAGCAGGCCGACATTGTCGTTCACGACGCGACCGATTGGGGCTGGACACCGAGGGGCGACGTCGGGCTGCAACTGATCTGGGGCACCGACGGTCGCACGGTGCGCGACGTGTTCGTCGCCGGCAACGAGGTCATCCGCGACGGCCAGTGCGTCACTGTGGATGTGCCGGCGCTGCGTCGCGATGCCCAAGCATACCAGGGATCGCTGCTCGATCGCGCCGGTATCACCGTCCCCCACGTCTGGCCCCAGGTCGATGGCAGCTGACCCGCTTCACCGTCGAGATCGATCGATAAGGTCGTACCCATGACCGGGATCCTTTGTTCCAGCGCGGCGGTGGCAGACTCGTGGCACCCGGTTGCGCGTTCGGTCGAAGTGATCGCCGTGCCCGTCGCCGTGACCCTGCTCGGCCGAGCCGTCGTGCTGTGGCGAACGCCGTCGGGAGAGGTCTTTGCTGCTCCTGATCGATGCCCTCACCGCGAGGCGCCGCTGTCAGCGGGTGTTGTCGTCGACGGCTGCCTGACCTGTGCCTACCACGGCTGGACGTATGGCGACGAGGGTCGTTGCGTGCTCGTGCCGTCGGCCAACGAAGGAGTCCCTCCCCCGCCGCGCGCCCACCTCGTTGCGTACGGGTGCCAGGAGCGATACGGGCTCGTCTGGGTCTGTCTCGGCACGCCCCGCGCGCCGATTCCCGACATCGTTCAGGAGAGCGATCCATCGTTTCGCCGGATCAACACGCCCGTCGAGGTCTGGCGCTCGTCGGCCACGAGGATGGTCGACAACTTCCTCGACATCACCCACTTTCCTTTCGTGCACATCGGCACGTTCGGCCTCGGCCAAGACACTCACGTGCCGCGCTTCGAACTGCAGTCCCTCGACGACGAGTTCTGCGGGTATCGGTACCAGGTGATGGCCAACAACACCACCGGGGCTCTCGCCAGCGGCCAGACCGAGCAGGTCGTGCACCGCGAGATGACGTCGGGGTTCAGCCTGCCGTTCCTCGTCCGCAGCACCATTCGCTACGACTCCGG
This sequence comes from Ilumatobacteraceae bacterium, assembly GCA_031373465.1. Classification (GTDB taxonomy): domain Bacteria; phylum Actinomycetota; class Acidimicrobiia; order Acidimicrobiales; family Ilumatobacteraceae; genus JAENVT01. The sequence continues at coordinate 4,597 of JANMMQ010000376.1, forward strand.
CCTGGAGCACATCCTCCTGTTGCTGTCGACACCCATCGACGACGTCACGTCGTACTTCACATTCGTCGTCTGGCGCAACGACGATTTCTCGATATCAGCGGAAGAGGTCATCCGCTTCGACATGGCGATCGGTGCAGAAGACAAACGAATGCTCGAGAAGCTCGACGGCGTGCTACCGCTCGACCAGACCACGCTCGTCAGCGTGCAGGCCGACAAGTGTTCCGTCGAATGGCGCCGCCAACTCGCCGACCTCATCAGCCCCTGACCGAGTGTTTCCGGCCCGCAATCGGCCATACGAGTGTTTCGCGCTCACCCGGGGTGGCTGCAAACACTCCTTTTGCCGGATGTGCGCCGGAAACACTCGGTTGAGTTGATGTTCAGGGGGTGAAGCGCACCGTCATGATGTCGGTGTTGCCGAACTGGCTGGCACAGTCGACGGCAGGCGCAGGCTTCACCGACGGATCGGCCAACGCCGGGTTCACCCCGGTCCTGCGCTGACTGAACACATCCTCGCCGTCTTCGCGCACCACCAGGCCGTTGTCGCTCAAGAACTTCTGATAGGCGTCGACCGCCGGTCAGCCGACCCCGTGACGGCTGTCGATGAAGATGTACCAGGCACCACCCGCATCACTGACCAGCGTGTTGTAGTCACCCCAGAACTGGAGCTGCAGGTTGTTCTGCGCACTGACAGCGGGGTCGGACGAGACTTGGGTCAATTTGACGGGTGCGGTCCAGGCGCCGGTCGGCGACTTGTGTGCTCCGTACGCATCGATTGTCGCGTTGCCCGTGCCGACGATCGCCGGGTTGCCGGCGACGAGAGCTTGGTAAGCAAGATCGACGCGACCGTTCGGTGCGACATCGAGACCTTGGAAGAACGCGTAGCCTTCGTTTCCGCTGACCTGTACCGGCGTGCTCCAATGAGCGCCGCGATCAGTCGAGGTAGCCACCACGATGCGACCGCCTGCCG
>JANMMQ010000379.1:0-3857 GCA_031373465.1 Ilumatobacteraceae bacterium
GGGATGGATCCGATCGCCAGGACGGCATGGGAACTGTGCACGACCCTGCCGTCGTCGCACCGCACCACGACGGAGTCGTCGACCCGTTCGATCGCCGTGGCCCGAGCCCCCTTCAACAGGTGCACGCCACGCTGCAAGAAATCAGCCTCCAGGACCGCGGCAACCTCAGGGTCCTTCTGCGGAAGGACCTGCTGACGGCTGACAACGAGCGTCACCTTGGCACCGAAGCTGCTGAACATGTGCACGAACTCGACACCGGTGACCCCCGAACCGATGACGGTGATGCTCTCCGGGAAGATGGAGGGCGGGTAGCACTCGCGTGTCGTAAGGATTCGCTCGCCGTCCGTCGTGCACCAATCCGGTATCCGTGGACGCGAGCCCGTGGAGATGAGGATCGCGTCTGCTGCAATCGTGCGCTTGCCCTCAGCGGTGGCGACCTCGATGTCGTGATCGCTGAGCAACCGCGCCGTGCCATGCAGGAGTTGCACACCCTGGCTCTCGAGCAGACGTGTGACGCCCTGTTGGAGCCTGGCCTTGATGCCTTCGATGCGCTCGGTGAGCGCCTCGATGTCGACCTCGGCCTGTTGCTGCTCGAGACCCATGCCGTGAATCCTGCGCGAGAAGCTCATCGCCCCACCGGTGGCGATCATCGTCTTCGACGGGATGCAGTCCCACAGGTGAGCGGCGCCACCGATGACATCGCGTTCGACCATCGTCACTTCGGCGCCGAGCCGGGCGGCGTAGGTCGCTGCAGTATTACCAGCCGGCCCCCCACCGATGATCACGAATCGAGTTGCCACCGGGACCGAAGGCTAGCGGCGGTCACTCGCCGGCCAGCGCCCAACCGTCGTTGGCGAACATCTCTCCGCGTGTGTCGCTCGTGAGGGCAAAGGACTGGATACCACCGCCGGCCACGTTCGGGCAGTACCGCGATGGATACAAGTAGGTGTTGCGCGGCTCGCCGACCCACTCGAAGTGCATGCCGTCCGGGAGGAGGAAGTTGCCGCCCCATGCGAAGTTGTGCGCCCGGAAGATGCGCACGATCCGGCAATCCATCTGCGGAACGCAGCCCTGGCAGTTCGAGGTGGTGTTCGTATCGAGCGCCTGCGCCCATGTGTGTCTTGAGAGCGTGCCGAGCTGGCTGCCGACGATCCGGGTGAACCGCGGGCCGAAGCACCCCCCGAACGTGTTTGCGTTGCCGACGTCGATGAGCGGGGCAAGCCCGGCATCCACAACCGCTTGGAGCGCCGCCGTGAGATCGGCCCTGATGTTCTTGTTGCATGCCGCGCGGATACCGGTCGGGTACGGCTCGCGGTCGGGGATGTACGCCGCCCGCCAGGCGTCGTCGACCAGCATGGCCCCGCTGGCCGTCAGGCTGTAGGCCAACTCGCCGAGCGCCTTCTTGGTCCGGGCGAGACCGATCGTGCTGTCCGGATCGAAGGGATCCCAGGATCGCCGAATGCGGATCTTCGGATCGGCGGTGAGACCCCGCGCGGTCAACGCTGCATCGAGTGCCGCTCGGTCGAACTGGCCGTAGATCAGCACGCTCGTCGACAGGGTCGCACCGAGCGCATCCGCCTGGTCGGTCGACATGACGATCTCGGTGCCACCGACCTCTGCATCGGGAGCGACGCGACCGACTAAGAGACGGACGATCGAACCGTCGCCGGAGACGAGCTCGAGCACGTCGCCTGATTGGGCGCCGCTGAGGCTCGCCGAAGTTTCGCCCATCACGACCTGGCCGACACTGATGTACTTCGACACGTTGCGGCCCATCACGGCCCCGATCGAGTCCAACGGCAGCGCGGTCACCGACATCGGGAAGGTCCACGATCCGAGGGGCGCCGGAGCCTGATGAATGGGGACACCGCCACGAGTCACCTGCACGAGTCCGATCCCGAATCCACGACCGAACACGCCCCATCCACCTGCCGAGACGGCGGCGCTGATGGCCGAGTTGGCGACAGCGGGCTGCAGGGGGCCGAAGTTGTAGACCGAGACCAGATCACCGAGAGCTGTCACGTTGACAGCGGGTGCGCCGCCCGCGGCAGCGTCGGTGATGACAGCAGCGGGGACTGCAGCGGCGCCGGGAACTGCTGCCAGAACTGCAGTGGAGACAACGAGCAATGCGGCGGTTCGTGTCAGTCGAGTGCGGAGCATGCGGGTGGTCAAGCTACCACGGAGGGCGAAACGGCTCGCGGTCAGCATCGTCGAAGCGGTACCGTCATGCCCTTGTGAGCCAAGAAGAACCAGCGGCCGAGCCAGACGTGACCGGCAGCGGTCTCGCGGCCGAAAAGTCGAAGCGGCTCGACAAGATCCAGGCGTTGCGCGACGCGGGGACCAACCCGTATCCCTACAGGTTCGATCGCACGCACTCGCTCGACGAGCTCCGCGCCGAGTTCGGCGCACTGGAGCCGGGCTCCGAGACCGACCAGCGTGTCACGGTTGCCGGAAGGATGATGCTGCGTCGCGAGCAGGGCAAGCTCATCTTCGCGACGATGGTCGACCGCGGCGGCGAAGTGCAGCTGTTCGTCTCCAAGTCGGTGATCGGCGACGACGCCTTCGCAGCATTCGGAGACTTCGACCTCGGCGACTGGTTGGGGGTCGAGGGAACGGTCATGACCACCCGCAAGGGCGAGCTCAGCATCAAGGTCGACCGTGTCGAGCTGCTGGCCAAGGCGGTGCGGCCGATGCCAGACAAGTGGCACGGCCTCACCGACACCGACACGCGTTTTCGTCAGCGGTACGCAGATCTCATCGTCAACGAGGAAGCTCGTCGAGCGTTCCGCATCCGCCACGAGATCATTGCCAGCTTCCGTCGAACCTTGCAGTCAGAGGGTTTCATCGAGGTCGAGACCCCGGTGCTGCACGTGGAGGCCGGTGGCGCACACGCTCGGCCCTTCGTCACGCATCACAACGCACTCGACATGCAGTTGTACCTTCGCATCGCACTGGAGCTGCACCTGAAGCGGCTCATCGTCGGTGGAATGGAGCGCGTCTTCGAGATCGGCCGGATCTTCCGCAACGAGGGGATCTCGACACGTCATAACCCCGAGTTCACGATGATGGAGCTGTATCAGGCGTTTGCCGACTTCTCAGAGATGATCGACATCACCGAGCGGTTGATCACGCGGGCCGCCATCGACGCGACGGGTTCGTCGATCGTCACGATCGGCGATGACCAGGTTGATCTTGCTCAGCCTTGGCGCCGCGCCCGAATGATCGACCTCACCAGCGAGGCGATCGGTGCCGACGTTCATCCGTCAATGCCGGTGGAGGCGCTTCGCGCGCTGGCCGACAAGCAAGGGGTCGCCCACGAGCCGTCGTGGGGCAGCGGCAGGATCATCGAAGAATTGTTCGAGGCAACAGCGGAATCGTCGTTGCTGCACCCCACCTTTGTCACGGGGCATCCCGTCGAGATCTCACCGCTGGCCAGGACCGATCGCAACGACCCGTATCTGACGGAGCGGTTCGAGCTCTTCGTGCTCGGTCGCGAGCTGGCCAACGGTTACAGCGAGCTCAACGACCCGGTCGAGCAACGCGCCCGCTTCGAGGACGAGCACGCCGCGCGTGAAGCCGGCAACGCCGAAGCCGGCACCGTGGACGAGGACTACCTCCGTGCGCTCGAATATGGGATGCCACCGACTGGTGGTCTTGGCATTGGAATGGACCGCGTGGCAATGCTGATCGCCGGAGTTCACTCGATCAAGGAGGTTATCCTGTTCCCGACGTTGCGTCCCGAGGTGATGTAGATGAGCGAGGCATGGGGGCACGGACTGGCGACGATCGACGCCCACGGCGCGCTTCTCGACGCTTGGTATCCGGAGCTCGGCCTCGGCGAGATGCAGGCCTCGACC
>JANMMQ010000253.1:0-3625 GCA_031373465.1 Ilumatobacteraceae bacterium
CGAGTGACAAAGTTCGACAGCCGATAGAGTTTTACGACCCATGACGCAGCAGCACCCCGATCTTGCCGCCGAACAGGACTTCATCGAGCACGCCTACCGGTGTCTCGAGATCAGCCGCGATGCGGCCTGGCGGATGCGAAATCTCCACGAGGGCACCCTCGGCGGGACTTTTCAGGCGCGCTACGAGCGCGACGTGTTCGACGAAGCCGTGGTCAACCGGCTGATGCAACTCGACCTCGGCAACGCCGCACTGGTGTTCGGCCGCATCGACCGGATGGCAGAGACACCCGACGGGCTGGAGACCTTCCACATCGGCCGGTTGGCGATTGCCGACGAGGAGAGCGAACCGGTGGTCGTCGACTGGCGGGCGCCCGTTGCCGAGCCGTTCTACCGGGCCACCGGCCGCGAGCCCATGGGGCTTGCCCGTCGCCGCCACTTCGCCGTGCAGGGACGAACGTTGCTGGGCCTCGAGGACGAGCTGTTCGGCGACGGACACCTCGGGGTCGGCCACGACGAGGGTCTCGCCGAGGGGCTGAACGGGAAGAACCGCCTCGGCCCCGACAACGGCCTTCGCGGCTACAGCACGTTGCTGGCTGCACTGGAACGGGGACGCACCGGCCAACTCGGCGACATCGTTGCCACGATCCAAGCGGAGCAGGACGAGATCATCCGCAGCCCTCAGGCCGGTGTGTTGGTGGTGCAGGGCGGGCCCGGTACCGGGAAGACGGTGGTGGCATTGCACCGCGCGGCCTACCTGCTCTACACGTACCGGTTCCCCCTCGAGGACCAGGGCGTGCTGGTCATCGGACCGAACCGTGTGTTCCTGCGCTACATCGAGCAGGTGCTGCCCTCGCTCGGCGAGGCCGGGATCGAACAGGTCGTGCTCGGCGATCTCCTACCCGACGTCGAATGGGCGAGGTACGGCGTCGACACTCCGGACTCGCCTCTCGCCGCAACGGTGAAGGGCAACATCCGCATGGCTGATGTGATCGATCAAGCAGTGACCGATCGCGAGCGGCCACTGCGCGCCGACATCGTCGTACCGTTCCGTACCGGCTACCTGAAGCTCCGCTCAGACGAGACACATCGAATCGTTCGCTCGGCGCAACGCCGTTTCCGCCGTCACAATGCGGCGCGGCGATGGGTCGAGGGCGAGATCTGGTCGGCCATGGCAGCGTCGTGGCGCGACGGGACCGTGACAGCGCAGGACGTGAAGGAAGGTGTCAAGCCGATGCCCGAGATCCGCGCGGCACTCGAGAGGATGTGGCCGCTGCTGACGCCAGCGGAACTGCTGCACGACCTGTTCGGCAGCAAGGCGCTGCTGAAGCTGGCCGCGTCGAAGCATCTCAGCGAAACCGAGCACCTCTCGCTGTACCGGCCGCGGCTCGACGACGTCAAGAAGGTCCGGTGGACCGACAACGACGTCGCCTTGCTCGACGAGGCCCGCAGCTACCTCGGCTCGAAGACCACGAAGAACAATCAGGGCCAGAACGGCAACGGCCTGGGGCAACCAGACAGCGACGAGATCCGGACGTACGGTCACATCGTTGTCGACGAGGTGCAGGACCTCACCCCGATGCAACTGCGCATGGTTTCACGCCGTTCGTTGAACGGCAGCATGACCGTTGTCGGCGACATCGCCCAGGCGACCGGAGCGCTGGCTCCCGACGACTGGGCCGACGTGCTTCGCTACCTTCCCGACCACAAGCCGTCGCGGGTGATCGGGCTCAGCGTCGGCTATCGAATCCCTGCGCAGATCATGGCGTTGGCCAACCAGGTCATGCTGGCCGCGACACCGACGCTGCGGGCGCCCACCAGCGTGCGACAGAGCGACGAGCTACCCGAGTTCGTGCGGTCGGAGCCCGGTGAACTGTTCACTGACGTTGCCGAAGCCACACGCAGGCTCACGAACGAGATCACCGACGGCACGATCGCAGTCGTCGCCCCCGACTCGATGGTCGAGCAGGTCTCGCGCACGCTCGACGCGGCGGGCATCGCTCACGCGAGGGCGACACGCACCGGTCTAGAGCTCGGGGTGACCGTCGTTCCCGTCAGCGTCGTCAAGGGGCTCGAGCTCGACGGAGTTGTCGTGGTTGAACCGGCGAAGATCGTCGAAGAAGAACAGCAAGGTCTACGGGCGCTCTACGTCGCGCTGACGCGCAGCACGCGGCGGTTGACGATCGTCCACACCGGCGATCTGCCGGCGCCTATGCAGCTGTCAGATAGGCCTGAACCAGCGCGCTGAGATTGCGGTACGCCTTGTCGGCAGCGCCCGGTCGGTTCAACCTGGCAGCCGTTCGATCCTTGGCGATCTCTGCGCCGATCTCGGTGGCAAGGTCGCGGTCCTTGGCAGTCACCTCGTCGCGTACCGCTGCCCAAAGTGCCTCCATCCTCTCGACGACCGCGAACTTGTCGCCGTGGTCGGCGATCAAGACGGCCAGCTGCGCGGCATCGGCGACCAACATCGGAAGCAGCTCGGCTGCTGTCCCGGTCGGCAACACCGTCGTGGTCGCAGCCAAGGTCCCGGTGCTGATCGACGTGTCGTACGTGGTCGCTGCACACGACGCTGTCGTGGCGGTCAGGACGAGGAGAGCGAGTGGTGTCCCCAGCCTCACGCAATTACCAGGATGCGGGCGCTGGCGAACGAGCCAAGCCCCACGTGATGGCCTTCGATCTCGATGGTCATGGTGCCGTCGGGTGAGGCAGACGTCAGCATTCCGCTTCGCCCGGGAAGGATGCTGGACTCTTCGAGGAAATCGAGCAACCCCGGTGTGAACTCCAGCTCTTCCGGGATGCGGTTGATGGTGAACGACTTACCGACGGCGATGTCGGAGAGGGGCACGAGCACCGGCTCGAGGTACAACGAACCCGGTATCGGATTGCCGTGCGGGCACGTGGTCGGGCTGCCGAGCACGCGGTTGATGGCTTGCTCGACCGCATCGCTCATCACGTGTTCCCACTTGCCCGCTTCGTGATGCGCATCGGCCCACGAGAGGCCGAGCATGTCGGTGAGGAAACGTTCGGCGAGGCGATGACGCCGCACGACCATCTGAGCCAGGGCCTCACCGGATGCGGTGAGGCGAATCGCTCCGTCGGTCGTGATGAGACCCTCGGCTTCGAGGCGGCGGATCATCTCGCTGACGGCCGGCCGACTGACCTGCAATCGCTCCGCGATCCGGGCCTGGATGACAGCGACATCGTCTTCGTCGAGCTCGAAGATGCACTCGCAATACTCCTCGAAAGCAGGATGGTGCTCTCCGGAGGCGGGCATGAAGAACAGGCTAGCGGCCGCATTTGAGCTGCGTTTGACGAGGGGCGGATAACGTGCGACCTGCATGTCCACCGCGCCATTCCTCCTGGCAGCCAGTGGCCGCGGTGCTTCCCACACTCCTGTGTGGTTCATGCGCCAAGCCGGACGGAGCCTTCCCGAATACCGGGCGAGGCGCGGCGAGGGCAGCATTCTCGATGCCATCAAGCAGCCGGAGCTGGCAGCCGAGCTCACGCTGCAGCCGGTGCGTCGCTACGGGGTCGACGCCGCCGTTCTGTACAGCGACATCGTGGTGCCAGCTCACGCGGTCGGCTTCGGCATCGACGTCGCTCCGGGCACCGGGCCGGTCTGCGATGC
>JANMMQ010000258.1:0-2036 GCA_031373465.1 Ilumatobacteraceae bacterium
CCAGTGCAGAGGCGTCTCGCTGTGCGGGCCGCAGAAAGTGGCGTTGACATCGGCACCGGCGTCGACCAGGGCCGTGACACTTTCGGCACCATTGGGAAAGTTTCCCGGCCAGTCGGTGACGACGTGGAGCAGCGTGCGAGATATGCCCCGTTCTCGATCATTTGCCGAGGCGAGCCCCGCGGCGGCCAACTCGGGATGCTCGCTCAACAATCGCTTCAGCGCGGCGACATTGCCCTCGTGCAAGGCCTTGATCGCCGCAGCTGCGAGGGGCGCATCAGTTCCGATGATCACGACGAGAGTGTCGCGCGGTTCGCACGCTACTGCTACGTCGACGCGCCGGTTGGGACCTTGGAGGCAGCAGAAGCCGCCGCGCCCTGCGGGTGGTCGCTGACCGGATCACCCAGGCGCTGGGCGCGACCACCGAAGATGATGGCGACGAGCATGAACCATCCCCAGCCGAGGAACAGTCCGCCGATGACGTCGCTGAGAAAGTGAACCCCGAGAAGCGCGCGACTCGTCGCCACAGAGACCGCTATCAAGGCTCCGCCGGCGGCCAACATCGCTCGGACGACGCGGGGCCGATCCCGCCCCAAAACCAGGGCTGCTGCCGACCAGGCTGCGGCCGCAGCGGTCGTGTGGCCGGAAGGAAATGAGTATCCGTGAGCAACCACGAGGTGCAACACGTTGGGACGAGCACGACGGATGATGAGCTTCAGCGCGTTGTTGAGCAGCAGCTCTCCCACGCCGACGGCCGCCACGAACACGAAGACTTCACGACTTCGTCGGCGAACGAAGTCCGCAGTCGCGACGGCCAGCAGTACGAGTATCACGACGATCGTGCTTCCGAGCTGGGTGACCCATTTCAGGATTTTGACCGCCTGGGAGTGACCGTGGCGGGCGCCCCATTCGGCTATGGATGTGTCGGCGTGGCCGAGCCATGAGTTCCGATTGATCATGGCCAGCAGTGCGCCGAAGACGATTGCTACCACGAAGATGATGATGAAACTGATGGTGAGCAGGAACCCGCCCGCGGATTTGCGGTCCAATCGCTGTCGCAAGAACCTGGCGACGCGGGGGTGGCGCCAAATGGAGCGACGTACTGCCTTTTCGGCAGCGGCAGGATCGACGGTGTCGGACTCGATCCGACGACTAGCTGACAGCGCGAAGGCGATCAGCGCCGCAGCCAGGCCGCACAGCAGGACGACAAGAGGCAGGCTCATCGCTGGATTGCGGGGGTCGTGCCTACGTGTTCAACTCCGGGTCGGTCGTCGTCGATCGCCTCGATCGCCACGTGCTGGCGTTCGCTAGCGCGGCGAACGACGATGTACGAGGCAATCACCGATATGCCGCCGAGCAATGCTCCGAAGATGACATCGGTGAGGAAGTGCATCCCGCGATAGAGGCGTGCCAGCGCTACACATAGGGGAACGAGTGCCGCGATGGCGACTGCCAGTGCCCTGATCCAGCGACGACGGGTGTGCCAGAAGATGACGATCACTATGGCCGAATAGGCCACAGCGGCACCGGTGTGTCCCGATGGAAAGCTGGAACCAACCGGCGATGTATCGAGCTTGGCCACGTCGGGGCGCGGGCGCCCGACGATCGTGGTGATGGTGATGAAACAGAGTGCCTCGAGAATGGTGGGCACCACGACCATCAGTGGCTCAAGCCAGCGCTTCCAGACGATGAGCATGATGATTGCGACAACAGCGGTCACCGTGATCTTCACCACGGTGTCCGACAGCATCGAGCCGATGAACGACAGTGAGTTCAATCGCTTTGTGCGCTGGCGGACGAACCATTCCGATACCGACTGATCGGAGTGGACGATCCACGAGTTCTTCAGCGGGTGGGTCAACAGCCACCCGACAGCAACCCATACCGCAGTCATCGCGACATACAGGACCGCGAGCATGAACGCCTCGGGTTCCCGGATGATCCACGTATCGCGCAGGCGCTGTTTCGGCATGGGGTCGGTGTACCCGCGCCCTTCGTCCGCCAAACGGGTGGCGGTCATGGCGCCTGCAGCCGCCTTC
>JANMMQ010000385.1:0-2293 GCA_031373465.1 Ilumatobacteraceae bacterium
GGGGCGCCGGTGGCCGCTGCCTGTCCCAGATCGCTTGGATGCTGGTCGTGCCGTCGACGAGCGACCGAGCGATGTCGGTGAGGCCGCGATTGTGGTTCCTGGCATACGAGCGGAGCCGGTTGAAGGCTTCCTCCATATCGACCTGGCCGTGCTCGGAGATCATCCCTTTGGCCTGCTCGATCGAGATGCGACTGGTGAGGGCATGCTGCAGATGACCCTCGCGGATGACCGCTTGCCGTGTTGCCTGATCTTGGACGATGGCGATGCTGGCCACGTCGGCGAGGGCTTGCGCAAGCGCGACCTCGGCATCGGAAAGTGCAACGGGTTCCGACATGAACAGGTTGAGGCAACCGAGGATGAGATCCTTGAGCCGCAGCGGCACTGCGCACACCGAGGGCAGGCCGGCACTGACGCTTTCGGCTGCGAACCGCGGCCAGGGAGACACTTCGTCAAGGCGGGAGCTCTGCACAACGTTTCCGGTGTTGTAGCAGTCGAGACACGGACCCTCGTCGTTCTGGATCTGGAACAACTCGAGCAGTCCAACCTGCTCGGTCGACGCGCCGATCACCCTGAGCTGCCCGTCGCTGTCGGCCAGCAGGATTCCGGCGGCGGCCGCCTCGAGCAGCTCGACACTGCGCAATGTGAGCTGAGTCAGCACATCGATCACATCAAAATCGTCGACGAGCGTGTCAACGATCTCGACGAAGGTGGTCGCGGTCAGAGCTTGTCGTGCCAAGGCACGTTGTTCGGCATCGTTTGACATGGAGTTACACCCTTTCTCCTGATTCATTTCTGTCGTCGACGAGTCGCAATCGCCGCGTGACAATATCGGCGGCCACCGACCCGGTCGACAGCCCGTTTGCAAAGGCATGAGCGCGGATTCTCAGCAGCGCGTCGGCGACTGAGATCTCCAGCTGGATCGAAACCATTCCTGAGGCCTGATGGAGTTGTGCCCGGTATGCGATGATCTCGTCGAGATCCTTGGAGAGCGTGCCTGGCGGCGCGACGTCCTGCAGACTCAGGATCGTCTCCGTGATGATCTGTGCCACCACGACGCTGTCCTCGTGCTGGGTCTTTCCCAGTTCGCCCTCACCGTCCTGATACAAGGTCATGACGCCGACTCTGGCGCCCTTCACAGCCAGCGGATAGGCAAACACCGCGCCGATCCCCGACTGTCGCGCCTGGATGACAAACGATGGCCAGCGGGTTGACGCAACGCGATCGAAGCTCGGCGCATGCACCGGTCGACCAGTCGAGAACGCGTCCTGACAGGGTCCGATCCCCATTGTGTATTGCAGATCCTCCAGAGCGGCAACTCGATTGCTCGACACGCACACGGGACCGTTCGTCGTGCCACCCATCACCGTGATTCCGGCGCCCGACACGACCAGGAGCTCGGCACATGCGTGGCAGAGTCCACGAGACGGCGACTTGGCGGCAGCTCTCGCAAACCCCACGGCGATGCGAAACGCCTGGTCGACACTCAAATGACTTGGCCCCGCGTTGTGCCCCGAATTGTCACTCAGACCATTGCTCCCTGTCGTTTCCAAGGCGAACGGCATGGTCTGGACCGAATCAGGCGCTGCGAAACCGTATAGCGCGACAGTACACCCCCTCGGGTTGAGAGGACAGTCCGATACGTCTAAATTCTGCTTCGCGCTAGGTGCCTCCGACACATCGCGGTGACTCCCGGTAAGGTGATCGAGCCGCTCGAACACACCGCGGCATGCCCGCTCCAAACCTTGGCTGGCCGTTTCGGCCACGATGTCGGGAGCGAGAGCATGGACACGATTGTGAGGCCAACTGATCGCCTCGTAGGTGATCAATTGTTGTTGACCGAGGCGGTTCGACCGTTGCCGAACGAACTGGCATCGGCACGACGGCGTCTGCATGGCAAAGCGCTCTGCATTGGTCTTCTGGCTGCATCCGGCTACTGGTGGCTGGTCGCGGGCCCGTCGTTCATCATCGGCAAGATCGGGGCGGCCGCGATACTGATCGTCGCGCTGACGGCTGCGGCGACGTGCGTGTTCCATGACGCGAACCATGCCTCGTTCAGCACGTATCGCGTGGTCAACCGAGTCGCCGGCTACACCGGTGATCTGCTCGGAGCCAGTTCCTGGATCTGGCGGTTCAAGCACAACAACCTCCATCACGGCAACACGAACATGGTGGGCGTCGACGCCGACATCGACCAGGCACCCTTTGCTCGTCTGGCACCGGCCCAGCCATGGCGCCCGTGGCACCGCTACCAACACCTGTACATGTGGGTGCTCTACGGGTTCCTCACGTTGCA
>JANMMQ010000371.1:0-5581 GCA_031373465.1 Ilumatobacteraceae bacterium
TTCCAGAGTGGGGTTGAGGTTGCGTTTCACCAAGTCGACGTTTCGCAGCAGTTGCCCCAGACCCTCGAGTGCGTAGTACTCACATTGGATCGGGACCAACACCTCATCGGCCGCGTTCAGCCCATTGACGGTCAGCAAGCCCAGCGAAGGAGGGCAGTCGATCAACACGAAGTCGTAGTCGTCGACGACCGCGCGGATTGCCTTGCGAAGCCGATTCTCGCGGCTGAACGCCGGCACGAGTTCGATCTCAGCTCCGGCAAGGTCGAGGCTGGCCGGAGCGACGAAAAGGTTTTTCACAGACGAAGGTTCGATGCAATTCTCCAGCGGCACCTCGTGCATGATCACGTGGTACATCGACGTCTCGATCCCACGGTTGTCGATGCCGAGGCCTGTCGAGGCATTGCCCTGTGGATCTAGGTCGATGATCAATGTGCGGAAGCCAATCTCGGCGAGGCATGCACCCAGATTGATCGCCGTCGTGGTCTTGCCGACGCCGCCCTTTTGATTGGCCACAGCGATCACCCTTGGCAGCGGGCGGCCCTCGGCTGGTTCAGTTGCGGTCATCGAAGGGGCGGGTTCAGTTGCGGTCATCGAAGGAAGAACTCCTGTTCACGCGGGTCTCGGCGCGGCGACGGGCGGTGCATGGTACCGGCCATATCGTAGCGAAGCATGCCGTTTGACCGGGGGATACCCGAGATTTCGAATGTTTCACGTGGAACAAATTGGAGCGGATTCTGGGGAGAAGTTGTTTCACGTGAAACGTCCGCGGACCGGTCACGAACGTCTCAGGCGACGAATTCCCTGGTAGAGGCCATCGTCGACGAGACCCGGCACACCCGCTAGCGCGGCGTCCCAGGCTTGCGTACGATCGTCCGGCGGCTCGCTGACCAGACCGATCCCCATCTCCGCGAGCAGACGATCGATGAAGCGCGCCGTCGTCAGCGGGTCCGAAAAACTCCTCGCAGTGACGACGTCGAACGACCTCGCCGCTCGCTCACAGACGACCTCCGCATCGAGGTTCAACACCCTGACCCGGTCGTCCAGGCCGAGCGACGTGGTCGCCCGACTCAGCAGATCTGCTCGTGATGCCCGTCGCTCGATCATCGTGACACTGGCGTCGGCGCGTCGAGCGGCGATGACGAGCGCAGGCAGGCCGCCCCCGGAGCCGAGGTCGGCTACCGAGATCCGGCCGTGGGGGACTAGATGGACGAAGCGATCGGAGTGCGCAACCGCATCCGTGAGCGAACGTTCGCCGATGGCACCGCGCGCCTGGATGACGGCCAACGCCGCGAGTAGGGCTTCGTCGTCAATCATTGGCCGGCGTGATGACCACACGCCGGTAGGGATCGTCGCCTTCGGAGCGAGTGCTGATTCCCTCGACTTCGCTCAACGCATCGTGGACGATTTTTCGGTCCGCCGACGACATCGGCTCGAGAACACGGGCGACGCCAGACTGCTTGACCTCATCGGCCATCTGCAGAGCAAAGCGATCGAGCGCTTCCTTGCGCCTCTGCCGATAGCCGCCGATGTCGACCCGCAGGCGAGTGTCGTGATCGCCGAGTCGTCGTTGCGATGCCACCCTCGCGAGATCCTGCACAGCTTGCAAGGTGGTGCCGCGAGGGCCCACCAACAGCCCGAGGTTCTCGCCGTGCACGCGCACTTCGAGATCGTCGCCGTCCTCGATCAGTTCCGTCGTTCCGGTGAACGCGAACGCGGCCACGAGCTCGTCGATGAACTTCCGGGCTTCGTCGCCCACTTGTCGTGCGTTCACGTCCTGCTGCTCCCTGGTCGGTTTTGGTGCTGCTGGCTTTTCGGTGACTTCGTCGGAGACAGCCTCCTTGGCCGCTGCGGGCCGAGGCTTGGCGGGAGCCTTGGTCGCCCCCGGTGTCCTCGGTTTCGAAGCCTTGGGCGCCGACTCGGTGGCTTCGCTCTTACGCGGCCGCCGGTCGCGGCGCTCGAGCTTCTGCCGAGCCTGTGCGGGGCGTACCCGCGCCCGAACGCGGGCCTCGCCGCGCAACCGGCCGAACAGTCCGGGTTTGGGCTCGGCCAACACCTCGAACTCGGCATCGTCGGCTGCGACGCCCAAATGATGGAGGGCGAGCTCCTTGGCCTCCTCGAGCGTGCGTGCTGTGAATTCGACCCATTCCATGGTGGTCCTTACTTCTTCTTGGGACGTGCATCGTTGGGACGAACCGTCTTGCCGGTCGAGGCCGGACGGATGGAACGACCTGATGCCGTCGGACGATTCTTCGGGGGAGTGACGCGCTTGCTGACAGTCGGCGGTTTGGACCCGATCTCCTTGGTTCTCGCTCCGCGGCCCGGCTGCTGCTTGGCCTCACCCATCTGACGCTTGGCCTGGGCAAACAGGCCGCCTCCGCCACCATCTTTCTTGGCGATCTCTCTGGCACGCTCGCCCGCGGCCTGCGCCTGGCGACCGAGCGAGTGCTCACCCTTGTAGAAGCGATGTGTGATGTAGTACTGCAAGCCGATGCGGAAGATCGCCTGAGCCATGTAGTAGATGACCAGCCCGGTGAGATAGAAGACCAGGAAGATGGCGAACACGACCGGCAGGTACTGCATCAGCTTTGCCTGCGCCTCGGACATGTTCGGTGCCACTTGCGCTCGTGCCGCAACCATCTTCTGTTGGGCGTAGTACAGGACACCGAGAGCAACGACGAGCATCGCGTAGGGCAGACCCTTGCCGAACGATTGGGCGATCACCTCAGAAGGGCGCTTGGCCAGGTCAAGACCCCACGTCAGCATCTCATGCTTCCCATTGAGAGACTTGAACAGCGCGGAGCTCGTGGAGACGTACTTCGGTGTGAATCCGCCCGCCTCTCCGCCGCGCGAAAGACCACGCAGCACCTGGTACATGATGATGAACACGGGCATCTGCAGCAGCAGCGGGAAGCATGAGGCCATCGGGTTGACCTTGTGCTGCTGATAGAGCTTCATCATCTCTTCGTTCAGCTTCTGACGGTCGCCGCGATGCTCCTGTTGGAGTTTGCGCATCTCCGGCTGCAGCTTCTGCATCTCGAGCATCCCCTTGGTGCTCTTCAACACCAGGGGAGCCGTGATGATCATGACCACCAGAGCGATCATGGAGATAGCGATGATGTAGTTGTGGGTGAAGCTGTAGAACCAGGCGAGCAGCGCGGCGGGTGGTTCGAATAAGCCGGCGATCATAGGGTTATCTCTTTCCTTCGGGCACGGGGTCGTACCCGGACGGGCCGAATGGTCGGCATCGGACGAAACGGCGCAGCGTCAGCCACAGGCCCCTGAGGGGTCCATGGACTGTGAGCGCCTCGAGCGCATAGGACGAGCACGTAGGCGTGAAGCGACATGGTGAAGGTCGGCCGTCGAACGCCCTTTGGTACCTCTTGACCAGGGCAATCAGTCTCCCATGGAGGCCACGAGGCGGGATAGGTCGAACGCTAGTTCGCTTTGCGACCGTTGTGCTGCGACGGGCTGGGCGCCGATCAGATACAGCCCCGGCGGCAGGGACGAGCCGGCCAAAAGAGCTTGCAGTTGCCGACGCAAGCGATTGCGCACGACGGCCGGTCCGATGGCGCGACCGAGTGCATAAGCCACCCTCGGCGGCGTTGCAATTGGATCGTGAATGTACGTGCACCACAACACTCCGGCCCGGGTTCGCTTGCCCTCTCGAGCCAAGCGCGTGAACGCGCTGCGTTCCCGGATGCGCCAGATCAAGCCGACAGGCTGTGCCGGCCCTTGGCGCGACGTGCTCTCAGCACGGCTCGCCCGGCGCGGGTGCTCATCCGGTGGCGGAAGCCGTGCTTCTTGGCGCGGCGACGATTGTTCGGTTGGTAGGTGCGCTTCACGCAACCCTCCTCGGCCACGCACACGAGGTGAGCAGCGCTTTCGATGGCAAGTGGAGAATATGGAAAGGAACGCCGCAACTTCTCGGCTAACCCGGCCAACCGACAAGGCTAGGGCGGTCTGAGGTCGCATAGCAACCGAGAGGCCTGCTGATCGGGCCCGTCGACGCCTCCGAAGGGTCGAGTTGGCCTGTAAAAACACCGTCGTCGAGCCTGCTAGCGTCCCCTTCCTCCACAGATTTGACTTGTCCACATCATGTGGACAATTGTGTGGACAACGATTGTTGTGAGGAATGGAGGTGCAGGTGAGCGACCATGATCAGTTGTGGACAGCGGTGGCCCAACTGCTGCGCGCTCAGGTCTCCGAAGCGGTCTGGTTCTCGACCTTCCAAGATGTGACAGCGCTCGACAGCGATCCATCGATGTTGCGTGTCGGCGCGCCAAACGGTCACACGCGCGACCGCATCTTGTCGAGGTACCTGCCACTTGTGCGCGACGCGCTGGAGGAGATCGGCGCGGCCAACAGACAGTTCGTCGTCGAGGTGCAAGTCGCCGATGCCGCTGAGCAAGAGTTTGTCGAACAGGCTCCCGATACCGCGACCGAACAGGTCAACAACACTGGCAGAAGCGGTTCGGCCATCCCTGCATCTGTCGGCGGAATGAATCCGCGCTACACCTTCGAGGCCTTCGTCAAGGGCGCCTCGAACCAGTTCGCGTTGGCCGCGGCGTTACGAGTTGCAGAGACACCGGGCCGCTCGTACAACCCACTGTTCATCTACGGATCCGCCGGCCTCGGAAAAACGCACTTGTTGCATGCCATTGGCCACTACGTGCACAGCCATTACCAGCACGACATCGTCCGCTACGTCAGCACCGAGACCTTCCTCAACGAATACGTCGACGGCATCCGTACCAACACCATTGCAAACTTCAAGCGGCGATACCGCGACATCGACGTGCTGTTGATCGATGACATCCAGTTCATGGAGGGCAAAGAAGGTCTGCAAGAAGAGTTCTTCCACACCTTCAACTCCCTGCATGGAGCCAATAAACAGATTGTCATATCGAGCGACCGCATGCCTGACGCCATACCGACGTTGGAAGAGCGGTTGCGAGGCAGGTTCAAGTGGGGCCTCATCACTGACATCCAGCCGCCGGACCTCGAGACCCGACTTGCAATTCTGCGCAATAAGGCCGAGCGCGATCACAGCCCCGTGCCTTCTGAAACTCTTGAGCTCATCGCTTCACGAATCACCACTAACATCCGTGAACTCGAAGGCGCCCTCATCCGCGTTACCGCATACGCCAGCCTCAATCATGTTCCCATCAGCACGCATCTCGCCGAACAACTGCTCAGCGATCTGATGAGCGACACTTACGTCAAGCCGCGAACGGATGACGAGTTGCTCAGCGAGATGGCTGTCATCCTCGGACACAGTGTCGAGGCGTTGCGCGGCAAGAGCCGCCAACGTCCCCTCGTCACCGCTCGGCAGATGGCGATGTACGTCTTCCGTGAGCTCACCGATCTCAGCTATCCCGCGATCGCCCGATTGTTCGGCGGCCGTGACCACACCACCGTGATTCACGCCGTCGACAAGATTCAAAGGCTGATGAAAGAGCGCAAGCAGATCTACGACCAAGTCACGGATCTTGTCCAGCGGCTGAAGAAGGCGTAGCTGTGCGCGTCATGTGGACGACGAACCACAAAGCGGGGACAACGCAAGACTGTCCACCGAACCACA
>JANMMQ010000382.1:0-5761 GCA_031373465.1 Ilumatobacteraceae bacterium
GTGGTCATCGAGTACTCCCCGGATCAGTGGTGCGTCGAGTCCAAGAGCCTCAAGTTGTACCTCTGGAGCTTTCGGGATCGGGCTGTTTTCGCCGAGGCTCTGGCTGCTGAGATCGCCGGTGAGGTGATGACCACCGCCAAGCCCAAGTGGGTGTCGGTCACCCTCACGCAGCGGCCACGCGGTGGCATCGAAGTGCAAGCGGTCGCCCGACTCGAGGCGTAGGCCGCGACCTCGCCGGCGATCTACAGTCGGCCGCATGCCCTGCCAGCCAATCTCTGTCATCACAAACGGTGACCACCGGTCCCACGATCCGGAGTACGACGTCTACTCGGGAACGATTGTCGGCCGGTTCGAGGTGCCACAGCGTGTCGATCGCATCGTTCAAGCGCTCGAGGGCGAGGGCTACACGACCGTCGACTCGACCAAGCACGGCATGCAGCCCATCTTGCGGATCCACAATCCCGATCTCGTCGACTTCCTGTCGACCGCGTGGAAGGAATACACGACTGTCCTGCCCGACGCGCAGGCGGTGATCGCTGAGATGTTCATCCATCCCGGTCTCGTCGAGAACATGCCTGTCGGTCGCCCGCCGGTCACCAACGCCTACGGCCGTCTCGGCTGGTTCTGCTTCGATACTTCCTCGCCGCTCAGCGAAGGCTCGTGGCCGGCCGCTCTGGCGTCGGTCGACATCGCCCTGTCGGGCGTTGACAGGGTGTTGGCGGGGGAACGGATCGTCTACTCGCTGTGCCGTCCTCCCGGACATCACGCCACACGTTCGGCGTTCGGCGGATTTTGTCTTCTCAACAATGCTGCGATCGCCGCGCAGTCGTTGATCGACTCCGGAGCACGGCGCGTCAGCGTGCTCGATGTCGATGCGCACCATGGCAATGGCACGCAACAGATCTTCTACCAACGTGGCGACGTGCAGTTCGTCAGCATCCACATGGATCCGGATCAGAACTATCCGTGGTTCGTCGGTCGCGCCCACGAGCGCGGCGAGGGGCCCGGTGCCGGCGCCAACCTCAACCTCCCGCTCCCGCTCGGCACGACGGGCGATCGTTTCCAGACCGATCTCGCTGTTGGTATCGATGCCGTCTCGGCGTTCGACCCCGACTACGTGATCGTGTCGCTCGGTGTCGATCCCGCCGACGGCGATCCGACCGCCGGTCTGTGCCTGACCACCGGCGACTTCGCCGAGGTCGGCAAGGCCATCGCCCAGATCGATCGACCACTCCTCATCGTCCAGGAAGGTGGATACCAACTACACCGCGTCGGCGCCGACGTACGCGCCGTCCTCGACGGCGTCTGCGCCTAAAGGTCAACCTCTACACTTCGACGTGACCTGGCTCGGTCTAGACCTCGACGTGACCTGGGCTCGGTTACACCTCGCCCTTGCGATACACCTGGCCGTCGGTGGCAGGTGGGCGCAGGCGTTTGGTGAAGAAGATCAGCACGACCAGCACGATGACGTAGGGGAGGATTGCTGCCCACCAATCGGGCGGTGTCTTCGCGAGCACGTACCACAGCAACGCTGCGCCACCGAACGCTGCAGCGAGCACTGTGTCGCTCTTGTTCCTGCGCAGCAAGGCCCAGATCGTCACTGCAAACATCGCGATCGCCGTGACCAGCAGCAATGCATGTGAGGCCTTGCCGTCCAGGTCCTGCAGCTTGAGCGCGAACGGGTAGCCGAAGAGCATTGCGCCCCCGAGAATCCCCACCGGTCTCCAATTGCCGAAGATCAACGCTGCCAATCCGATGAAGCCGCGCCCGTTGGTCGAGCCTTCCTTGTACACGCCCGACAGTTCGGCGCTGGCGATGAACGCGCCCGCCAAACCGGCCAAGGCACCACTGGTGATCACACCAACGTACTTGTAGAAGTAGATGTTGACGCCCTGGGCCTCACCGGCCTCTGGACGCTCGCCACAGATGCGCAGGCGCAGCCCGAACTTGGTGCGCCACAGCAACCATGCGCTGAACGGCACCATGGCCAACGCGAAAAGTGTTACCCAGGACATGCCACTGACGAGGCCGCGCACGATGCCGCCCAAGTGCGAGACGAAGACCCAGTGCCTCTTGCTCAACCAGCCGAGGAAGTCTGGTGTTTTCCAGCCGAACAGATCGCCACCCGCCAGAAACGGAAAGGTGAATCGTCCAACAGTCGGAACTCGAGGCGACTGCGTGATCGACCCACCCGCACTCTTGAACTTTTTGTTGAAGATTTCCGATGAGAGAAATCGGGCGGTTCCGGGGCCGAGGATGTTGATGGCCACACCGGAGATCACGTGATCAACGCCGAATTGCACGGTGGCAACTGCGTGCAGCAACCCACCCATCGCACCACCCAGCGCCCCGAGCAACAGACCCCACCACGGCCCGAACTCCAGCGCGCCCCATGCACCGAACCAGGTGCCGAGCACCATCATTCCTTCGAGGCCGATGTTGACGACGCCGGCGCGCTCGGAATACAGACCGCCGAGCCCGGCGAGCAGGATGGGAACGCCCCAGCGCAGCATTGCCCTCGACGAGCTCTCTGCCGTCAGCAGGCTGGTGTCGTCGAATCCTTGAACGATGTTGAGGACGGCGACGCCGATGACGGCGTACAGCATCCAACGTGCCCAGGCCGGCATGTTCTTCAGATAGTTCACAACGATCATGCCGTAACCCCGCTGAGCGCCGCGGAAGCAGCCTTGGCTTCTTCTCGATCACGCACTCGTTGAGTCACTTGGTACGCCACCACCGCGGCCAAGATGATCAAGGCCTGCATGATCTGCACGATCTCGCGAGATGCCGAGCCGGTGTTCTGCAGGATTCCCGATGAGATGTCGAGGAACGCGAATATCAATGCCGCGACTGCGGCACCAACAGCGCTGTTGCGACCGAGCAGGGCCACAGCGATACCGGCGAAACCGAGTCCTTGGATCGGGTTGGATGGGAACACCCCACTGTCCATGATCTCTGTCATCCCGACCAACCCGGCAACAGCACCGGAGAGCAACATTGCGGACAGAATCATCCGTCTGGGTGAGACACCGCCTGCCTTGGCGGCGAACGGGTTTGCACCACTGGCTCGCAGGTCAAAGCCGAATCGGGAGCGGTTCAGCAGCACGTGATATCCGATCCCGACCGCGATGGCTATGACCAGCACACCGGTCAACTTGCGGTCTCGGCCGATGTCGCGTGTGAAGATCTCGACGATCTTGTTGAGGTTGGGTATTCGCCCTGATTTGGGAATCTCTGCTGTGCCGACACGGGTGACGTTGCCACCGACGCCTCCGCCCGCCTGCCACAGCTTCAAACCAGCAACGATGAGGCCGGAGACAGCGATGGCGTTGAGCATGATCGTGGAGATCACCTCGCTGATGCCACGGGTCACCTTCAACACTCCGGCAACGCCGGAGTAGGCCGCGCCGACCGTCATCCCCACCAGCAGGATCAAGGCGACATGCAACGGAGCAGGCAGCCGAACAACGCCGCCGACCTCGGCGGCGACCAACGCGGCAAGCAGGTACTGGCCCTCCACACCGATGTTGAACAGGTTCATCCGGAACCCGATGGCCGCGGCGATGCCGGAGATGAACAACGGGGTCGCCCGGTTGAGGATGTCGATCATTGTCTCGAGCTTGCTGGCGTGTTTGATCATGTCGCCGTAGGCATGGAACGGGTTGCTGCCGGCAAGCAGCAGCACGATGGACGAGGCGATGATGGCGAAGATCAAAGCCATTACCGGTGCCGCGGCACCGAGCAGGAAACGGCGGGAGAGGGATCTCACGCCGCACCCTCTTGCAGCGCCGCGCCGGTCATGTACGAGCCGAGGTCGCGTGGTGTGACCGTTGCCGGGTCGAGGGTGGCGACCAATCGTCCGCGGAGCATGACGACGATGGTGTCGGAGAGCCCGATCAACTCATCGAGATCGGCGCTGATCAAGAGCGTCGCCAATCCCGCTGCCCGAGCAGCGCGCAACTGATCCCACACTGCTGCTTGCGCGCCGACGTCGATACCGCGCGTCGGGTGGGCCGCGATCAGCATCGTCGGGCTGGCTGACATCTCCCGGCCGACGATCAGCTTCTGCTGGTTCCCGCCCGACAATGCGTGCGCAGCCACGTCGATGTTGGGAGTGCGCACGTCGAACGCTTCGCGGATGTGTTCCGTGGCTTCGCGCATCCCGTCGCGATCCATCCAGAACCCGTTGGAGAACGGTGGCTTGGTCTGGTGGCCGAGCGCGGCGTTCTCCCAGAGTGGTGCCGAGAGCAGCAGACCCTCGCGCTGGCGGTCCTGGGGGATGTAGCCGATTCCGTGCTCGCGCCGGTAGCGCACCGTGCTGTGGGTGATGTCCTCACCGAGCATCTCGATCGAGCCGGACTTCAGCGGACGTGTTCCGATGATCGCGTCGACCAGCTCCGCCTGGCCGTTGCCCTCCACTCCGGCGACGCCGACCACCTCTCCGCGATGCACGGTGATGCTGACGTCGCTGACCACCGACCGGTCGACCTCATCGACCACGAGGTCGTTGACCTTCAGCACCACGATGTCAGTCACCGTGGATTCGGTCGTGTTGGGAGTCGGCAGCTCGGAGCCGACCATCAGCTCGGCGAGGTCGTGCGCGGTGACCTCCGAGGGTTTCACCGTGGCCACGGAATGACCCTGTCGCAAGACGGTGATGGTGTCGGCAATGGCCAACACTTCGTCGAGCTTGTGGTCGATGAACAAGATCGTCGCACCACCGGCTTTCAACTCGCGAATGTTGTTGAAAAGAGCCTCGACCTCTTGCGGCACGAGGACCGCAGTCGGCTCGTCGAGGATCAGGATCTTCGCCCCCCGATACAGCACTTTGATGATCTCGACCCGCTGGCGCTCGCCGACCTCGAGTGTCTCGATCAGTTCGTCGGGATTGACCTCGAGCCCATAGGCCTCGCTGACTTCGCGGACGTGGGCCCTGGCCTTGGCGAAGTCGATGCGACCTCCCGGCAGAGTCGGCTCGGCGCCGAGGATCACGCTCTCGAGCACCGTGAGCTGTTCGGCGAGCATGAAGTGTTGATGGACCATGCCGATCCCGAGCGCGATCGCATCGGTCGGCTTCGTGAAATGGACTTGCTTGCCGGACACCTTCATCTCACCCTCGTCGGGCGCCTGCATTCCGTACAGGATCTTCATCAAGGTCGATTTGCCCGCGCCGTTCTCGCCGCAGATCGCGTGGATCTCGCCCTCTTCGACCGCAAGGTCGACGTGATCGTTCGCGACGACACCGGGAAAGCGCTTCGTGATGCCGACCAACTCGATTGCTCGTGCCAAAGTGCCCTCCAAAACGCAGAAGCGGGACCGGACTGTAGTCCGGTCCCGCTCGCACGCCTTACTTCAGGTGTTGCGTTTCAGGTGTTGCTGATCAGGCCTTCGTCGGGTCGGTCGGCACGACGATCTTGCCGCTGATGATGTCGTCTTTGTACGCCTCGATCTTGTCCTTGATATCATCGACGAAACCACCGGAGGTGGAGTAGCCGACGCCATCGACGGAGAGGTCGTAGCGGGTGACGCCACCCTTGACACTGCCGTCCAGATGAGCCTTGATCGCCTGGAAGACGGCGACATCGACATGCTTGATCATCGAGGTGAGGATGAAGTCCTTCACCGCGGGATCAGAGGTGTCGTACTGGTCGCTGTCGACGCCGATCGCCCAAACCTTCGAGCCCTTGGCGTCGCTCGTCGCCTTCGCAGCCTCGAAGAGGCCGGCGCCCGATCCACCAGCGGCGTGGTAGATGACGTCGGC
>JANMMQ010000466.1:0-7042 GCA_031373465.1 Ilumatobacteraceae bacterium
CGAAATCCGGCCGACCCTTCGACGATCTGGGCGCCAGCCTCCAGCTCGGACCCGGCAGAACGGTTGAGCGTGGCGCCCAGATCGTTTGGGTCGCGACCGAGTTACGTCACGGACGATTCCGGGAGGGGGTCGAGACGAGCGCGGTTGCCAGACCCGATCTGACGGCTCCATGCCCCGCGAACCCGCTCTCCGCCGCCCAGTCAGTTTCGCTTTACTCGGCCTCGCAGGGCTGCGAAGGCGAGGCTGAACGAGACCGTGCCGACGCCTGCGATGGCGAGCAACGCGCGTCCGATCGGGGCCCACCGCCAGCCCTCTTGTAGCAGTGCTCGCATCCCTTCGAGCAGATACGTCGTCGGGTTGAACCTCGTGGCCGTCGCCAGCCAGCCGGTCATCCGGTCCCTCGGCAGGTACGCGGTCGTCAGGAAGGCGAACGGGAAGAACAGCAGGAAGGCGTTGTTGACCGCAGTTGGGTTCCCGGTCCGCAGGGCGATGGAATAGGGGAACCCCGTGAAGGCGAGGCCCCACAAGCCGGCCATCAGGACGAAGGCAACGACACCCAGCAGTCCGGTCGCCGAGTGGATGCCGACGATCAAACCGAGCAAGGCGACGGGAGTGGCGAGAGCGATGATCAGCACGACGTCCGCGCTCATCAACCCCAGAAGGAGCGTGCCGCGGTTGACCGGGGTGAGCAGCAACCGGTCGAAGTAGCCGTTCTGGATGTCGAGCACCAACGAGTTGGAGCGGCTGACACCTGTTACGGCGAACACGACGGCCACTGGTAGCTGGAATGCCTTGTAGTCGAAGCCCACGGGGAAGCTCCCTTCCACGAACTTCTGCAACGCTCCGACGTTGACCACGAAGAAGAAGACCGGGATGACGAGCGCTGGCAGAAACGCCTCGGGGTCGCGCCATGTGAGCCGAATAGCTCGCAAAGAGACGCTGCGCAGGTCCTCGAGGAAGCCGGCGCTGCGCGGTGAAACGTGTCCTGCGGAAGGTGCAACCGAGCTCATGATGTCTTGTCGCCCATACGCTCCCCGGTGACATGCAAGAAGACGTCATCGAGCGTTGGTGTCCGCAGTGTCAGGCCCTCCACGACGATGCCGGCCTCCGACAGTGCGACGGCGACCGGAGTGATGGCTTTGGCACCGTTGGCTGCTGAGATCACGACCTCGTCGCCGGCGATCTCGATCGAGCGGACACCTTCGACAGATCCCAGGATCTTCCTGGTGTGCTCGGCATCGCCCAGGAGACCCTTGACGATGATGAGGTCCGAGCCAACCGATCGCTTCAGATCTGTCGGCGTGCCCTCAGCGACGATCCGGCCCCTGGCGATGATTCCCACGCGGTCGGCAAGTGCATCGGCTTCCTCCAGGTACTGCGTGGTGAGGAAGATCGTCATGCCGCGCTGCTCGTTGAGGCGGCGAACCTCGTCCCAGACCGCGGCACGGCTGGAGGGATCGAGCCCGGTGGTCGGCTCGTCGAGGAACAGCACCTCCGGTTCGTGGACCAGGGCTGCGGCGAGATCGAGGCGTCGCTTCATTCCGCTGGAATACGTACCGATGCGTTCATCGATGGCCGCGCCGATGTCCACCAGACCGAGCAGTTCGCTGACTCGTCGTCGACGGTCCGCCGCGCTGAGCCCGTACAGACGGCCCTGCAGATCGAGGAGCTCACGTCCGGTCTGTTTGGGGTCAAGTGCGGCCTCCTGTAGGGCGACACCGATCCGCAATCGCACCATGTCGGCGTCGCTGCGAACGTCGAAGCCGGCGACAGCGGCCGTTCCTGCCGAAGGTAGAAGGAGCGTGGTCAGCATTCGCACGGTCGTGCTCTTTCCCGCGCCGTTGGGACCCAGGAAGCCGTAGATCTCGCCTTCAGCAACTCCGAGATCGATCCCGTCGACAGCCACCTTGTCGCCGAACCGGCGGGTCAAGCGTCGTGTCTGCAGCGCTGCGCTCACATGCGGACGCTACCGAACGCGCCGCGACCGCAGCAGAGCTTCTATCTGGGCGACACGGGTCCGCGCCGACGGATGAGTCACAGCCAGGCGTTCGCGCAGCGTCGTCGGGCGCTCACCTCGGCGGTCGTTGATGACTCGCCGCAGGGCGCTGGCCAGTGGACGGCCGAAACCCATCGTCACGGCGCGGCGGTCGGCCTGGAGCTCGGCATTGCGCCCGACGACGTTGGCGATCGCGTTGCTCAACAGAAGGCCGCTGAGGAATATCCACGAGATCGCCATGAGCAGCGTGCTGACGATCTGCCCGATGACCGTCAAGAACGACGATCGCCTGGCGAAGGTGCGCGTGGCAGCCGTCGCCACGTTCTGCAGGAAGAACCCGATCCGAGCCAAGACGAAAACCGGCAAGCTCAACCAGTGACGGACCGTGAGGGCGACGGTGTGCGATCCCAGGTGA
The DNA here is from genome assembly GCA_031373465.1 of Ilumatobacteraceae bacterium. Classification (GTDB taxonomy): domain Bacteria; phylum Actinomycetota; class Acidimicrobiia; order Acidimicrobiales; family Ilumatobacteraceae; genus JAENVT01. Next base: position 2,412 of record JANMMQ010000466.1, read on the forward strand.
TGGCTGAGCTCGTGGGCCAGCACCCCGCTGAGCTCATCGCGGGGCAGAGTGTCGATCGCGTACGAGGTGACGACGACCAGATGGCCGCCGCAGGCGAAAGCGTTCAGCTCGTCGATCGGCAGCACGGCGATCACGAATCGCCGTGCCGGCAAGCGATTGGCCTGCAGCACGGATCGCCAGGCGACGTCGAGCGTCGCCCGTTCCTGGCGCGTTGGGCGCCGGGCCCCCAGCAGGGGCGCAAGGACCGCCACTTGGACCGGTCGTAGAAAAAGGAGCAGTGCCGCGGCCAGATAGCCGAGCGCCAGGGCCAGGAATGAGATGTGCCACACCACGCGTAGTGGCAGCCAGACGACCAAGAGCGCCAAAAGCCAGAGTGGGAGGACGGCAACGACAGGCAAGAAGGCGGAAACCGCGGAGCTGTCGACTCGGCGCCGAGTGCTGGTCACCGCAGTCCGTCCCGCATCATCCCCACGATACGGCGAAGGATTGGCGTGGCCGTACGTACACTGCCAGTGGTCATCTCTCACTGTACGCATCAGTCAAGCTTTGGTCACAGTCTGCCGATATCCAGGTGTGGCGCCGTGTTGGCGTTGATTGGTCTGGGCGTGGTCCGAGGAGGACTGAAGGGTTGGTCGAGCGTTGGCGATGTCCGCGATATCTCTGAAGGAAGGGGCGGGTGGCGGTAAGTCCGTCCGCGGCCTTCTTGATGAGGCGCGCATCGCCGAGACCGAGGACCTGATCCGGTCGCGATCGCTCGTGCAGCAAGCGCGGGTCCTGGCGCGTTCGAACAGCGACCAGCAAGGCGAGGCAGAGGCGCTCTACCGCCTGGCCAGCGTGACCTATCAACTCGGTCAACTCGACGAGGCGTTCGGGCTCGCCCTCGAGGCCCGCGACCTGGCACGGCGGTGCGCGACGCCGGTCGTCGAAGTGTGGGCACTGAACCTGGTCGGGATCGTCCACCATCAGGCGGGCAACTATTCGCAAGCCCTCGAAAGCCTCCTGCAAGCTCTGGAGATCTACCGGTCGACGACCGACCTCGAGGACCTCGGCAATCTGCTCAACACGATTGCCGCCGTCCACCACAGTCTGCGCGACACCGACCGCGCGCTCGTGACGTACGAGGCTGCACTCGAGGCCAACCGGAAGAGCCCCCGCCGCGGCTTCGACGCCATGACGTTGGCCAACATGGCAAAGGTTCGCGCCGAGCGTCAAGAGAACCTTCTCGCCGTCAGCCTGGGCGAAGCCGCCTTGGAGATCGCCCGCGAACACCTGCCGGACCACGTCGCCGAGATCCTCGCCAACCTCGCTGAGGCCTACGCAGTCCTCCACCTGCTGCCGCGAGCGGCCGCCTGTCTCGACGAGGCCGACGAATCGCTCAACCGTCTCGCCTCACAGCACACCCGGACCCCAGCTGCCGCGGTGGTCGCGGTGCAGATAGCGCGTGGGCGCGTGTGCATTGCCAACGGCGACAACGGCGATGCCATCTTGGCCCTCGAGCGGGCGGTGGCAGTTGCACAGCAGAGCGAGTTCTCCGACACGGAACTGGTCGCGCATGATCTGTTGGCCGAGGTGCTCAAGTCGCTCGGGCGCTATGAAGAAGCCCTGCTGCACCGCGAGGCATGCACCCGGATCCATGAGCAGATCTTCAACCGCGACACGGACCTGCGGATCAAGACGCTTCAGATCTCGCACGACACGCTGGCGGCACGTGACCAGGCCGAGTTGTTGCGGGTACGCACGACTGAGCTCGAGGAGCTGGTCACTGCTCGCACCCAGGACCTCGAAGAGCAGCACTACGAGGCGTTCGAACGTTTGGCGGCTATCGCCGAATACCGGGATCCGGACTCGGGCGAGCATTCGTCGAGAGTCGGCGAGATTGCCGCGGAGCTGGCCCTGCAGTTGGGCGAGGACCGGGCCTGGGCAGAGGATCTCCGCCTTGCGGGCCGCTTGCACGACGTCGGCAAGGTCGGCGTGCCGGATTCGATCCTGCAGAAGCCGGGATCACTGACCGATGCCGAGTTCGAGGTCATGAAGACGCACACGACCGTTGGCGCGACGGTGTTCGCCGGCAGCAGGTCGACACTGATCCAACTCGCCGCAGAGGTGGCGCTGTCCCACCACGAGCGCTGGGATGGCAGCGGGTATCCCTCTGGCGCGGCCGGCACGGACATTCCCCTCAGCGGGCGCATTGTCGCCGTTGCGGATGTCTACGACGCGCTCGTCACCGTCCATCGTTACAAGCACGCCTGGTCGTCGCACGAGGCCGTCGGTCACATCGTTGCGGGGAAAGGCACGCAGTTCGAGCCGCGCATCGTCGACGCACTCGTCGTGGTCGTCGCCCGGCACGAAGCCGAGGCATCATCCGTCGCTGAGGCGTCGGACGACTCGGCCGCGAACGAGTAGACGTACACTCGCCAAGATGCCGGCGGCACGCACCGATCGCGTCGAAACCAGGACGAGAAGCCCGAAGTGGCAGAACGTCCCGTTGCGCATCGAGATGCTCGAGTGCATCAATTGCGACGCCTGCCTTCGGCACTGCCCTCCTCAGTTCGGGGCGATCTTCAATCACGGGCCCGATGTCATCATCATCCCCGAGCTGTGCAGCGGATGCGACAAATGCCTTCCGGCCTGCCCGGTCAACTGCATCTACCCGTTTCCAGAATGGGAGTCGGCGGGTGTGCCGGACGACTGGTGGGAAGAACCACTGACGTCCAACGACCCGTACGTCTGAACGGGAACCCGAAGCCGCGTCTGAACCCGGCCCGCGAACTGCGAACCGTCCCTGCCATAATCGACCCATGACCTTTCCGATCATTGCCGGTGCCGAACCATGGTCCCACGAAGCCGCCGGTGACGGCGGCGGTCACCCTCCCGGTGCGCTCGTCATCCACGGCTTCACCGGTAATCCGGGTTCGATGCGTGGCGTCGCCGAGGCACTGGCAGATGCCGGCTTCCACATCGAGATGCCTCTGCTGCCTGGCCACGGCACGGCGGTCGACGACATGCTGCCGACACGTTGGGCCGAGTGGGTCGCCGAGGCCGATGCTGCCTACACGCGACTGCGAGCACGTGCCGACCACATAGTCGTCGTCGGGCTGAGCATGGGCGGCTCCCTCACTCTGCGGATCGGCGCCGACCATCCCGAGGTCGCCGGTCTGGTGTGCATCAACCCCATGACCAAGCCGCCAGTGCCAGACATCATCGACATGCTCCGCGGGATGGTCGACGGAGGAACGGCGATCATGCCCGGCATCGGCAGCGACATCGCCGATCCCGACGCGACGGAAAACGCTTACCCAGACACGCCGATCGCGCCTTTGGTGTCGTTCCTGGTCGACGGGATCGAGCCGCTCAGTCGTGAATACGCAACGATGCGCGTCCCGTTGCTCCTGCTGACCTCCCCGCAGGACCACGTCGTCGAGCCGATCAATAGCGACTTTCTTGCTGAGAACTACGGAGGTCCGCTCGAGCGGATCTCGCTCGACAACAGCTACCACGTCGCAACGCAGGACTACGACAAGGACCTGATCTTCAAGGCGACCGTTGAGTTCGCGACGAGGGTCGCTGCCCAGTGACGGTCGCGTTCGTCGCCAGCATCCCCAGCCCCTCCAGCGGGGCGCTGACGGTCGGCCCCCTGTCGATCCACGCGTACGGGCTGATGATCGCGCTCGGGGTCATCGCGGGTGTCTGGTTGCTCGGGAGGCGCTTGGAGGTCCGCGGCGAAGGGACTCGCGAGGACGCAAGCGCGATTGCCGTGTGGGCTGTGATCGCGGGAGTGATCGGGTCGCGGCTGTATCACGTCGTCACCGATTGGAGCACGTTCGAGCACGACCTCGGCAGGATCCCGCAACTGTGGCGCGGTGGTCTCGGGATCCCGGGCGGGATCCTCTTCGGCGCGCTGGCCGCGACATGGGCGTTCAAGCGACGCGGGATTCCCCCGGCCGTCGGGCTCAGTGCAGCAGCACCGTCTCTCGCCCTCGCCCAGTCCATCGGACGTTGGGGCAACTGGTGGAACCAGGAGCTGTTCGGCAAGCCGACGACCTTGCCGTGGGGATTGCGCATCGATCCCGACAAGATCCCGCCAGGCTTTGCGCCCGGCACCACGTTCCACCCCACGTTCCTGTACGAATCGCTGTGGAACTTCGCGCTGTGCATCCTGCTGCTGTGGATCGATCGCCGGTTCAAGCTGCGCCCGGGGCGACTGTTCGCGATGTACGTCGTCGGCTACGCCGCCGGCCGATTCTGGATCGAGGGATTGCGCATCGACCCGGCACACACGACGGGTGGCCTGCGGCTCAACCAGTGGGTCGCCCTCGCCGCCGGCGCGGCTGCATTGCTGTATCTGGCGATCGATCGGTACCGCCATCCCCAGCTGGATGAGCCGGATGACCCTGATTCCGCTGAGGATCCGGATGAACTGGATGAGCTAGAGCAGTTGGATGAGCCTATGCAATCGGATGAGCAGCGGCCAGAGACCGAAGCTGCTCAGCCAGATCTTCGGGAATCACTGGATTGAAGAACTCGTCGCAGGCCACCTCGGCAGCGGCGATGAACCGAGCGACGCCGGCACTGCGCCACGGGGAGACGATCTCGACGTTGAACCACGATTGCGGCCAGTCCTGGCCGTCGGT
>JANMMQ010000502.1:0-8903 GCA_031373465.1 Ilumatobacteraceae bacterium
GTGAACCGTCGGGGTGCCGAAGGCCCTTCCTCCACCGTCATGGCACTCGACGAGGAAGCCGTCGTGACGAAGTGGCGCGCGCAGCAGAACGACCGTGCGGATGGGCGGTAGCGTGGTCGACATGTCCGACCTCATTCGTCCCATGGCGCTCGACCCGGGTTTCGACCCGCGTAGCGATGTCTTCAACAGGCTGCTGAAGAACCGGGTCATCATGCTCGGCACCGACGTCAACGACGACATGGCCAACCAGATCTGCGCCCAGTTGCTGTACCTCGAGGGTGAGGAAGCCACGTCCGACATCTGGCTGTACATCAACAGCCCTGGCGGTTCTGTCACTGCTGGCATGGCGATCTACGACACGATGCAGTTCATCTCGTGCGATGTTGCAACGGTGTGCATGGGGATGGCGGCATCTATGGGCCAGTTCCTGCTCACCGCAGGCGCAGCGGGCAAGCGCTACACCCTGCCCAATGCACGCATCATGATGCACCAGCCGCTGGCCGGCCTTCGCGGTCAAGCAACTGACATCGCCATCCAGGCCGAGCAGTTGGCCTACACCAAGCGACGCATGGCCGAACTGACAGCGCACCACTCAGGCCAGACCCTCGAGCAGATTCAAGCGGACAGCGAACGGGATCGCTGGTTCACCGCCGACCAGGCGAAAGCCTACGGGTTGGTCGACGCAGTCAAGACCAAGCGCGGCGAGCTTCCCAACGTCTGAGCGCCAAACGTTTACGGCGCTGCACTCTCCACGACGACCGGAATCGTGGTCGTCGGCGTGCCGATCGTGACACCGCACACCTTCGAGGTGTAGTCCGAGATCGACGAGGCCGCGTGCTGTGCAGAACGCGTCATGTCAGCGACGCGTTGAACTGAAGCCGGATCGTTGGGGTCCACGCTTGCGGCGGCCTCGACGGTCGACGTCATGGTCTGCCATTCCTTCTGAACTGCGAGAGGGGCGATCGACGTGATCGTGCGATATAGCTCTGCGGTCTGATCGATGCCGACGCTGTCTGCGATCGCCGGAACGTTGAGCTGATCGAGGCTGGAGCTCACCTTCGCACAGTACTGACCATCGGTGGCAGGCGGGTCGTTGCTCGAGCAAGCCGCCACCGCGCACGAGACAACGACAGCGATCAGCACAACGTTCCGCACGTCGCCAGTCTCCCAGGCCGGCATGAGAAATGAGTGTCATCGGGTTGCGGATACGGGCCCCACGGATACAGTGCGCTCACCGTCGAGGGTCCGGTCTCGTGCCCTTCCAGCCATGTTCATGCGTCGCTCAGCGTCGCCGTAGCTGGGAGGTCCTCGCATGCTTGCAGCCGTCCGTTCCGCAACGTTGCTCGGTGTCGAGGGTCGCCCGGTGACGGTCGAGGTGCATGTCTCGACCGGCCTGCCGGGGTTTCAGATCGTCGGTTTGCCCGATGAAGCGTGCCGCGAATCACGAGACCGCGTGCGCGCCGCCGTGATGTCCAGCGGGCTGCCATGGCCGTCGTGCCGGATGACGGTCAACCTCGCGCCGTCGAACCAACGGAAGGGAGGGTCCGGGCTCGACCTGGCGATCGCCGTCGGGTTGCTGATCGCTAACGGCGAGGTTCCGCCCGACGCGGTTGCAGATCTCGGTTTCATCGGCGAGCTCGGCCTCGACGGCTCGCTGCGCGCCGTGGCTGGTGTCGCGCCAATGGTCGGCGCGCTCAGCGACCTCACGCCGGTTGTCGCACGGGCGTCCTTTCGCGAGGCCAGAGCCATCTCTCCCGGTCCCGTACGCGTGGCTGCATGCCTGCGCGAGATCGTCGACGCACTCACCGGCGTTGCGCCATGGCCCGACGAGCCCGACGACGACTATGTCGATGACGAGCCGCCGATACCCGACCTCGCCGATGTTCGTGGGCAGGCGCTCGCCCGCAGAGCCCTGGAAGTGGCCGCCGCGGGCGGGCACCACCTCCTGCTGGTCGGTCCACCCGGCGCGGGCAAGACGATGTTGGCCCAGCGCCTCACGGGATTACTGCCGCCATTGACACCTGCCCTCGCACTGGAGGCAACGATGGTGCACTCAGCGGCCGGCGTTCGCTTGCCCTCTGTCGGAATGATTCGACGAGCTCCCTTTCGCGCTCCGCATCACAGCAGTTCGATGGTGTCGCTCGTCGGTGGCGGCACGTCGAGCCTTCGCCCGGGCGAGATCAGCTTGGCTCACGGCGGGGTACTGTTCCTCGACGAGTTGGGTGAGTTCTCGCCGATGGTCCTCGATGGCCTTCGCCAGCCGCTGGAAGAGGGTGTCATTCGCGTGGCCAGGGCCCGCGCCAGCGCGACGCTGCCTGCCAGGTTTCTTCTCGTCGCAGCGACCAATCCCTGCCCGTGCGGGGGAGGTCCGCCCGGTGCCTGTGATTGTGACGACGGCGCCCGGCTCCGCTACTTGCGGCGCCTCAGCGGCCCGCTGCTCGATCGGTTCGATCTGCGCGTTGGTGTGTCCCGACCCGGTGTCGACGACCTGCTGCAGAGTGGGGGTGGCGAATCAACGGCCGCCGCCGCGGATCGGGTCTCCACGGCGCGTAGTGCCGCTGTCGAGATACGCGGAATGCTGAACAGCGAGATTCCGGCGTCGCACCTCGACATCCTCGCCCCGCTGCAGCCCGCCGCCCGGTTGATGCTGCGCAACGAGCTCGAACGCGAGCGCTTGACGGGGCGCGGGTATCACCGGATACGTCGCGTGTCGAGGACCATCGCCGACCTCGATGGCGACACGTCCGCCGCTGTTGCCGAGCAACACGTCGCGTTGGCGTTGCAGCTCCGGGTGCGATTGCGTGTGTCGGTTCGCGAGCAGGTCGCGTGAAAACCGACCTGCCACCCGAGGCGTATGCGGCGGCACTGGCGTCCTTTCCGCACATGTCCATCCACCGCCTTGGCGCCTTGCTGCGGCACCACCCGCCCGACGAGGCCTACGCAATCGCTTCTGGTGAACATCGACCGGCGGGCCTCATCGAGAGAGTCCTCGCCGATCCCGACATATGCGCCGCCTGGCGTCGGGCCGGGCGTTCATCCCTGCTCGACGAGGTCTGGGATCGCTGCAACCGGCTCGGTGTTCGGGTCCTCCTCCATGGAGCGACTGACTATCCGCACCTGTTGGTCAACGACCCGCTTCCGCCGCCGGTGCTGTTCGCCGAGGGCGACCTGTCTCTGCTCGAGGGTCGGCGTGCAGGGATCGTCGGCACCCGAAACGCCACGGCCGCCGGGCGCGACACAGCCACGACGCTCGGCCGGCAGCTGGCCGATGCCGGTGTGCATGTGGTGTCCGGTCTCGCCCGAGGGATCGACGGGTGTGTGCATCGGGGGGCGTTGCGGTCCGATGGCGCCGGCCGACCGATCGCGGTGGTCGCATCGGGCCACGATGTCATATATCCGCGTGAGCATCGGGTGTTGTGGGCATCGGTAGCTGAATGCGGTCTGCTGTTGTCGGAATGTGCCCCGGGCACTGCTCCAGAGGCGTACCGATTTCCGATGCGCAACCGGGTCATCGCGGCCCTGTCGGAAGTTGTGATCGTCGTCGAATCGCGCCAGCAGGGCGGTTCCTTGATCACCGTCAACGAGGCCATCGAGCGCAACGTGCCGCTTATGGCCGTTCCCGGTGGAGTGCACAACCGCGCCGCGACCGGCACCAACCAGCTCATCCGCGACGGAGCAGGTATGGTCGTCGATGTCACCGATGTGTTGATCGAATTGGCCATGGACCACCGTCGCAGCTCCGGGGCAACGATCGACTCGCGGCCGCGCCCCAGCGGCGCCGACCTTACCGTCTACGAGACCTGTGCCGGCGAGCCGCGCACCATCGATGGCCTGGCGCTCGCGTGCTCGCTGAGTCTCGTCGATGCAGCGATGGCCGTGGCTCGGCTGGAGCGCTCGGGGTGGATCCAGCAGTCCGACGGATGGTTCGAGGCAGTGGGGTCACCACTGCGATGACACTGACCGAATACCCTTGGCGCCAATGGCTGCTTCGCTTGCGGGCGCGCGACGTCCCGACCTCGTTGGCGACTGGCGACTTGACGAGTTTGCCGACGCCCTCACCAGCTCGTCGGCCAACACGGTCAGCGCCTATTGCAGCGATGTGTTCCAGTTCGCCGAATGGGTCGAGAGATCGGGAATCACCTCACCCGTTGACGTTGAACGCCTTCTGCTTCGGCGATACGTCGCGTCGCTCACCACGCGGCAATTCGCCAAACGAACCGTTGCCCGAAAGGTTGCTGCGCTTCGTCGCTACTACTCGTTCCTTCGCAACAGGGGCGATATCGAGATCGACCCGACGGTGGCGTTGCGTGCTCCGGCCGGCGCAGCCCGGCTTCCGCGCGTCCTCGAGCATGGCGAGGTGGCAGCCCTTCTCGACCCGGTCGACGACGTCGACGGCGAGGCCGAGCCAGTTTGGCGTCGCCTCCGCGACGACTCCGTGCTCGAGGTTCTGTACGGCAGTGGCGTTCGGGTCGGTGAGCTCTGCGGCCTCGATGTCGATTCGCTCGACCTCGCGACCGGTGCGATCACCGTTTGGGGCAAGGGCGGCAAGGAGCGACGGGTGCCCCTCAGTGTTCCGGCCGTCCAGGCATTGCGGGCCTGGCTGCAGGCTCGCCGCGACGTGGTCGCTGCCAAGACGGGCATGGCGCTGTTCGGCAATGAGCGAGGGGTTCGTCTTACCCCTCGCGACGTCCGGCGCATCATCGATCGCCGCAGCCAACGACCCACCCATCCGCACGCCCTGCGCCACAGCTTCGCCACCCACTTGCTCGATGGTGGAGCTGACCTTCGCGTGGTACAAGATTTGCTGGGCCACAGCGATGTTGCAACGACGCAGCGCTACACCCACGTCAGCAAACAACGCCTTCGAGCCGTCTACACGGAAGCGCATCCCCGAGCATGAAACGCGACAACGACATCGACGACTGGTGGAAGCGTTGGCTGCAAGCCCGCGACCCAGTGGCCCGCGACCGCCTGATCGTGCACTACTCGCCCCTCGTCAAGTTCGTCGCTGGTCGTGTCGGCGCCGGCCTTCCGAACAGCGTCGATCCCGGCGACCTGGTCAGCGCCGGTGTGTTCGGGCTCATCGACGCGGTCGAGCGGTTCGATTCGAGCCGTGGGGTCAAGTTCGAGACGTTCGCGGTCCCGCGTATTCGTGGCGCCGTGTTCGACGGTCTCCGATCTCTCGACTGGGTGCCGCGGTCCGTTCGCAGTCGAGCCCGCGAGGTGGAGACAGCCTTCACCGAACTGGAGAGCCGTCATGGCCGGGCGCCCACCGACACCGAGTTGTCGTCGCACCTCAAGATCTCGGCGCCGGAGTTCCAGAAGTGGCTCAACTCGATCGCCTCGACGACCGTCGGTCCGCTCGACCGGGCCCTGGTTGCCGGTACCGAACCGCGTACCCTCAGCGGCGACGTTCCCGACACGCCGGCGTCGATCGTCGAAGACGGCGAGGTCCGCCGTCTTGTACGCGGCGAGGTGAAGCGGCTTCCGGACCGCGAGAAGATGGTCCTGTCGTTGTACTACGACGAAGGATTGACCCTCGCCGAGATCGGCGGGGTCCTGGGTGTCACCGAGAGCCGGGTCTCGCAGATCCACACCAAGGCGGTGCTGCACCTGCGTGCCAGGCTGTCGGCGTCCGGCGTGACCTGACCGCCGGAGTTCGCCCGTGATCAGCGTGGTGGCCACGCTGACACTGCTCGTGCCGACGTGCTACCTGCCGCCGGTGCAGTCGCCGATCGTCGATCCCTTTCGCGATCCGTACTGCCCGTACTGCGCCGGCAACCGCGGCTTGGAGTACCAGCCTCCCGCCGGCTCGCGAGTCATCGCGGCCGCGGCAGGTGTCGTCGAGTTCAGTGGCGTGGTGGCCGGCGTGCGCTATCTCGTGGTCAGACAGGCCGACGGTCGGTCGGCGACGTATGGGCGCTTGGCCGGTTCGAGCGTCGCTGCCGGTGCCAGGGTCGAGGCCGGCCAGCTTGTCGGCACAACGACACAACGGTTCTACTTCGGCCTTCGCGAAGGCGACCGCTATGTCGATCCGGCTCCGTTCCTCGGCACGCTGCGCTACCGGCCCCGGCTCGTTCCGCTCGACGGGTCGGCACCCCGTCGAGCGCCTCCACCGACCACGGTCTGCGCGGCCATGCGCTAGGTCCGCGGGCGTAGGCAGGTGGGCGAGCGCGCTCGGGTGCCGATAACATGTTCAACCGGCCGTCAACCCCGACGGTCCCTTACATCAATCGCCTTGCTTTGTCTGCGGTCGCCCCGGCGCCAGAAGCATGGCGCCGCCAACCGCAGAGGAGGAGTACTCATCATGGCCGTCGTCACCATGCGACAGATGCTCGAAGCAGGTGTGCACTTCGGGCACCAGACCCGTCGTTGGAACCCCAAGATGAAGCGATTCATCTTCGGCGAGCGCAACGGCATCTACATCATCGATCTGGAACAGACGCTGACTCGCGTCGAGACCGCTTACAACTTCGTTCGCGACCTGGCTGCAGGTGGCGGAACGGTGCTGTTCATCGGCACCAAGAAGCAGGCTCAGGACCCGGTGCGCAGCTACGCCGAGAAATGCGGGATGTCGTACGTCAACGAACGTTGGCTCGGCGGCATGCTCACCAACTTCGAGACCATCGCCAAGCGCGTCTCGAAGATGCAGGAGTACGAGCGCATGCGCATCTCCGGCGAGTTCGAGTCCATGCCGAAGAAGGAAGCACTGCTGCTCGGCCGAGAGCTCGAGAAGTTGCAGAAGAACCTCGGCGGCATCCGCAACATGAGCAAGCGGCCCGACGCCGTGTTCATCCTCGATACGAAGAAGGAGCACATCGCCGTCACCGAGGCCAACAAGTTGAAGATCCCGGTCATCGCAGTGGTCGACACCAACGTTGATCCCGACGTCGTCCAGTTCCCGATCCCGGGCAACGACGATGCCATCCGCGCCAACGCGCTGATGAGCCGCGTCATAGCGGAGGCCATCGAAGAGGGCCGATTCATCGCCAGCAAGCGCAACCCACAGGTCGCCAGTGCTCCCAAGCGCAGCGCCGAAGACGAAGCAGCCTTTGCTGCATCGCAGTCCGACGCCCGCCGTCAAGCCGCCGCCGCGCAGGCTGAGCGCGACGCGCGCGTCGCCTCGTCGGGCACTCCCGATGCCGCTGCTGACGAGCCGCAGGCGGACGACACTGCCGCTGTCGCCGTTGAGACTGCTGTCAGCGACGATGCGCCGGTCGAGGCCGCCGATTCGGCTGTAACACCCGATCCCGCTGTAACACCCGACGCCGCTGACGTTCCCGAGGCCGCCGTTCCCGAGTCCGCTCCAGAAACTGAAGGCTGATACAGAGATGGCATTCACCGCGAAAGACGTACAGGCGCTGCGCCAGGCCACCGGCGCGGGCATGATGGACGCCAAGAAGGCTCTCGAGGCCAACGATGGCGACATGGACGCATCCAAGCAATGGCTGCGCGAGAAGGGTTTGGCCGCCAGCGCCAAGCGCGATGACCGGGACAACAACCAGGGCCTGGTCGCGCTCCTCGTGCAGGGCAACGTCGGAGCCATCGTCAAGCTGAAGAGCGAGACCGACTTCGTCGCCGGCAGCGATCTCTTCAAGAGCGAGGCAGAGGCACTGACCAAACTCGTCCTTGCTGAAGGTGAGGCCGCGGTCTCCCAGCGTTCCGCACAGCTCGACGATCTGAAGATCACGTTGAAGGAGAAGATCGAGCTCGGCGATGTCGTTCGCTTCGAGGCAGCTCCGGACAATGTTCTCGACAGCTACCTGCACCTGCAGGGTGGTCGCGGCGTCAACGCCGTCCTCGTCGAGATGAGCGATGCGAGCCAGTCGCTCGCACACGACGTTGCCGTCCACATCGCGTTCGCTCGGCCGAAGTACCTGAGCCGGGACGACGTGCCCGAGGACGTGGTGGCCCACGAGCGCCAGACACTCGAGACCATCAGCCGCAACGAGGGTAAGCCAGAGGCGGCCCTGCCGAAGATCATCGAGGGCCGGCTCAACGGCTTCTACAAGGACGTGGCCCTGCTCGACCAGCCATACGCCAAGGACGACAAGCAGTCGATCAAGCAGCTGATCGGCTCGGCATCGATCGTCCGTTTCGCTCAGGTCGAGATCGGCTGATCCCGAGCATGGTTTCGGCGGCATCGCCCCGATGGAAGCGAATCGTCTTCAAACCTTCGGGCGAGGCGCTCGCCGGTGACTCCGGCCAAGGCCTCGACGCCGCGACCCTCGATTCCACAGCCAAAGAGATCATTGCCGTTCGCGAGATGGACGTCGACGTGTGCGTCGTCGTCGGTGGGGGCAACTTCTGGCGGGGCCGCACCGGCGCCATGTCAGGCATGGACGCCACGCAGTCCGACCACATCGGAATGCTCGGGACGGTGATGAACGCCCTGGCGTTGCAGGACGCCCTGGAGCGCGCCGGGCAAGACACGCGTGTGCAGAGCGCCATCGAGATGCCGAGGCTGTGCGAGCCGTACATCCGGCGCAAGGCGATGCGCCATCTCGAGCAGGGCAGGGTCGTGATCTTCGCCGCCGGTACCGGCAACCCGTTCTTCACCACCGACACCGCTGCTGCGCTGCGAGCGGCTGAGATCGACGCTGATGCCCTGCTCAAGGGCACCCATTCCGGTGTCGATGGCGTCTACAGCGACGATCCGCGCACCGTCCCCGGGGCGGTCAGGTACGACGACATCACATACGTCGAGGTGATGACCAAGGACCTCAAGGTCATGGACGCCACCGCCATCACGTTCTGCCGCACCAACGCCATACCGATCGTGGTCTTTGACATGTCCTCGCCCGGAAGGTTGCAGGCCATTCTGCGCGGCGAGCGCGTCGGCACGATCATCCAGGGCTGACCAGATGCGCGTCACCCCTCCTCGTGGCTGGATACGCTGGGCA
>JANMMQ010000532.1:0-3948 GCA_031373465.1 Ilumatobacteraceae bacterium
AGATGGCCACGATCACGCCATACGACGCGCCGATCGACAGGAGGTTCATGATCACCGCCTTCAACGGGACCAGGACGCTGCGGAACACGACCATCAACAACAAGAAGCTGAGGATCAGCACCGCGGCGATGAGTATCGGCATCCGTTTGACGATGTAGGTCGAGAAGTCGATGCTGCCCGCCGTGAAGCCACCCACCTTGATGTCTGCGCCGACCGGGTCGACATCGCTGCGCAATCGGCTGACCAGATCTCGTGTGGCCTGGTCCTGAGGAGGAGTTGTCGGGAACACCACCCACTGCCACGTTGCTGGCGGGCCGTGGGCATCGGGATTGGTGACAACGCGGATCCCCGGTGTCGCGACCAAGACCCCGGGGTCGGCGTCGAGCAGGTCGTCAACCTTGGTGGCGATGTCGGTGTTCATCTTCAGGTCGGTGCTGATCAGGGCAAGAGGTCCGTTGAACCCGGCGCCGAAGCCGCTGGAGATCAGGTCGAAGGCCCGACGAGTGGTTTGGTCGGTCTTGCGCACGCCGGGATCGGTGAACGCCATCTGGATCGAGAGCAACGGCAGAGCAAGGATGAGGAGTGCGATCGTGGCCCCGACCAACGCCCTCCACGGGTGATGCTGGATGACGCGACTCCAGCGGTACCAGAACTGCTGCTTGCGCGGTAGAGCGGCGCGGTGCGCAATTGGGCGGCGCAGTCTGCGCCCGAACGGCAGATAGCTGACGGCCATTGTCAGCGCCGCCAACAGCACCCCGATGCCCAACGCCGGCACGACCTTCTTGGCGAAGACACCGAGCACTTCGACAACGACGAACACCACAGTCGCCGAGGCCGCCGCCAACGATGTCCGGTCGATCTTGACACCGACGAAGCCGAGCAAGGCCGGCAGCAGAGTCAATGACGCGATCATCATCACCAACACCGCGAGAGATGCGGACACGGCCAGGCCGTTGACGAACGGAAGGCCCATGGCCATCAGCCCCAGCAGCGAGATGACGACCGTGATGCCGGCGAACAGAACCGCCCGACCACTGGAGTCGAGCGCGGCAACCGTCGCCTCTTCGGGATCGAGCCCCTTGTGCAACCCCTCTCGGTATCGGGTCACGATGAAGAGGGCGTAATCGATGCCGACACCAAGGCCGATCATCTGCGCTATCTGCGGCGCGAAATCCGGCGTCGAGAAGCCGTGGCTGGCGATGCCGATGAGAGCGGTGCCGATACCGAGACCGAAGCTTGCCGTGCTGATGGGGAGGCCCATCGCCAACACCGAGCCGAACGCCAGGAGCAGGATGATTACGCCTGCGAGCAATCCCAGCAGTTCGCTCTCGGGGAACTTGATCTCGTTGAAGATCTGTCCCCCGTATTCGATCGTCAACTTGGGGAGATCGATCTCTGCGCCCCGCGCCCTGATCTGCTTGCCGAGTTTGGTGAGCTCGGCCTGGGGGCGTTGGGTCACCGAGAGGTCGGCGAACGAGATCGGCAGACCCCTGCTGTTGAACTGCCTGCCGGCGGTGGAGTAGGGGCTGGTCACCTTCACGCCGTCGAGCTTGTCGATGTCTCGGAAGAAGCCGGTCATGAGCGCTCTGACCTGGCCATTCTGCGTCCCCAATGGATACCTGAACACGATCTGCGCAGGGAGGCCGTCCTGGGTCTTGTCGCCGATCCGGGCAAACGCGTCCTGGACCTGTTTGGACTCGCTGTCGGGCTGGGTGTAGTCCGTGTGGAAGTTCGTGCCAATCGCACCGCTGAGGCTGTTGAGGGCGAGGAGGAGCGGCACCCAGATGGCAAAGACCATGATCCGGCGCTTTCGATAGCTGAATCGAGCTAGTCGAGCGAGCACGTTGTTGGACCCTCCCTACAAGTTTGCCGAACTGGCAACGTCGACCGGAACCGCCCGCGACGCTACCCTCGACGATATCGATGAACGGAGCGATGTTCGACTCGGCTGGAGTGAGGATCTGGACGCGTCGTGGAAGGCTCTCGGGCTGGACGTTGTCCCCGGCAGGGTCACGCGGCTCGACCGTGGCTGGAGCACTGTCTTGCGCAACCTCGACGCGGAACCGCTGCGGCTGCGCAACATCGGTGCCGACGTAGCGGTCGGAGATTGGGTCGTTCCGTCGGTCGAGCTCGACCGTGTCGAGGCGGTGCTGCCGCGCCGCAGCGCCTTCGTGCGTCGGGCGTCGTTCGAGGGCAGCCGCGCCGAGTCGCAGACCATCGCGGCCAACATCGACGTCGTGATGCTGGTGCACGCACTGACGTCGCCGCCGAACCAGCGCCGATTGGAACGCGAGTTGGTGCTTGCCTGGGACAGCGGGGCGCGACCGGTCGTCGTCCTGACCAAACGCGACCTCGTCGACGACCCAGCACGTTCGGTCGAGTCACTGCTCGCCGCCGCACCGGGCGTCACCGTCCTGACAGCCAGCGGCATCACCGGTGAGGGTGTCGACGCACTCGCCGCGTTCGCTGCCGGCAACGCGACGATCGCCCTGCTGGGCGCCAGCGGCGTAGGCAAGAGCACATTGATCAACGCGCTCGTCGGCAGCCGCGCCCAAGCCACGGCCGCGGTGCGCGAGGGCGACGGCCGCGGCCGGCACACGACAGTGGCAACGGAGCTCGTGCGACTGCCCGGCGGTGGCTGGTTGATCGACACACCTGGCGTGCGCGCGGTCAGCCTGTGGAGCAGCGGTCACGGCATCGAGCGCGCCTTTGCCGATGTCTTCGATCTGATGGACGACTGCAAGTTCCGCGACTGCAAGCACGAAGACGAACCCGGGTGCGCGGTGCAGGCAGCAATCGCTGACGGGCGGCTCGACCCGTTGCGGCTGGCCAGCATGAAGCGGCTCGTCGCCGAGGAGCTCGCCCTGGAAGACGAGCAGCGGGCGCAGCTCAAGGCGCAGGACAAGCGCGGCGTGCGCAAGGTACGGGTGAAATGACAGAGATCCCGATCGTCGACCTCGAGCGCTGGTGGGGCAGGGACAACGAGCGCCTCGAACTGGGCAGAGAGATCGACAGCGCGGCGCGGCAGTTCGGCTTCTTCCAGGTCACGGGACATCGGCTTCCGTCGGAACGGATCGAGGCCATGGTTTGCGCGAGTGACGAGTTCTTCTCCCTGCCTGTCGAGATCAAGTCGCAATGCACGCCATCCGACCCGTCGATCAATCGGGGGTACGCGGCGCGTGGGACCGAAGCGCTGTCGTACAGCATCGGCCGCGATGCTCCACCCGATCTGTTCGAGGCGTTCAACATCGGTGAAGACAACGTGGATTACGCAGATCCGTTCTACGCTCCTCAGCAAGACGGTGCGTTCGTCCCCAACATCTGGCCGGAGTGGCCGGCCACCCTTCGCCCCGCACTCGTCGACTACTTCCGGTCAGCGCGGCAGGTGGCCTTGACGTTGACCGAGGTGTTCGCGGTTGCGCTGGGACTCAGTGCGGACTGGTTCACGCCGTTCGTCGACCGGTCCACGACCACGATGCGATCGATCAGGTACGAGCGGCGGTCCGGCGAGAACGATCCGCTGCCCGGGCAACAGCGAATGGGCGCGCACACCGACTACGGCATCGTCACCGTGCTGTGGGCAGAGCCTGTCGCCGGCCTCCAGATCGTGGCCCCGGATGGTGGTTGGATCGACGTGATCCCCGCTGAAGACGCGCTTGTCATCAATCTCGGCGATCTCACCGCGCAATGGACCAACGACCAGTGGCGGTCCACGGTGCACCGGGTGGTACCACCAACGGCGGTCAACGGCCCGGCCGTGCGCCGGAGTGCAGCGTTCTTCCTCGACGGCAACTGGGATGCCGTGATCGAGTGCCTGCCGACCTGCACCAGCGACGGCGCGCCCCCGAAGTATGCGCCGGTGACCGCGGGCGAGCACCTGATGGCCAAGTTGATGGGCCCGCGGTTGCTGCGCGCCAGCGACGCCACCGTCACTGCCGGCGACCGAGG
>JANMMQ010000424.1:0-8690 GCA_031373465.1 Ilumatobacteraceae bacterium
AGTTGATGCTGACGCCCAGCGCCCTGCCGATCAGATAGGTCACACCACAGGCGATCAGCAGGATCAGAACCTGGCGGACGGCACTCCACGCCATTCGTCGCTCGGCGAACTTGCCGATCAGCAAACCGACTGCTGCGGCAGCGATGATGCCGATGATGATGGAGGCCACCTTGGCGCCATTGCCGCTGCCGGCGATCCACGGGATCACGGGCAGTAAGGCCCCGACGAGGAAGCACACCAGCGACAGTCCCGCCGCGCTCCATGGCGAGCCGAGCTCGTTGGGATCGACACCGAGCTCTTCGCGGACGTGCACCGCGAGCGCCGCTTCTGGCTCTCTCATAACGTCGGTGGCCGCGTCGAGCGCGATCTTGCGGCTCATGCCATGCCCCTCGTAGATCGCGGCCAGCTCGGCTGTCTCGGACACCGAGTTGTGCTTCAACTCGCGGCGCTCGACAGCGAGCTCGCGAAAGACCAATTCGTTCTGTGCTGAGATGCTGACCCACTCGCCCGCAGCCATGCTGGTTGCACCTGCAATCGCTCCGGCGATGCCCGCCAAACGCACGAGCGACGAGTCGACTCCGGCACCCGCGAAGCCGATCACCAAGGACACGTTGGAGACCAGACCATCGCTTACCCCGAAGACGGCTGCACGAGCGAGGCCACCGGCGACCGAGCGATGGCCGGGGTGTGATTCCGCCCGACGGCTGAATGTGTGGCGACTCATTCAATAGACGCTACCGACTAGTGTCGCCGGGCAGGGAAGCTGCCGCCAGCGTTGCCGGGAGACACCAATGGCCATCATCAACATCGCCGACGACTGGCTCGACAAAGTTCGAGCCTCACTCGGTGCGCGTGCCGACCTAGTCGATCGGCTCGAGCCGGCGATGCCTGCGGGGTACGACGAGCTCAACGACCCTACAGTCGCCGCACTCGACTTCGTCAAGATCGACGCGTTGGCCAGAGAACCCGTGGACCTCACCACCGAACTGCTGCAGCGCACTGATGGAAGTTGGCGGTTCCGCATCTACCGGCGCGGCGATTCGATCCCGTTGGCCGACATGTTGCCGCTTCTCGATCACCTCGGTCTGCGGGCGCTTGACGAGCGTGCGTTCGGTTTCGGCATCAACGGCTCCACCGTGTGGCTCCACGATGTCGGCGTGGCCGTGCCGGCCGATGTTCAACTGACCGATACCATCCGCGATGAGGTGCAACGCGGCTTCCTCGCCGAGTTCATCGGCTCTGTCGAGGTCGATGGCCTCAATCGTCTCGTCATGCTCGGAGGTCTCACCGCCCGCCAGATCGAGATTCTGCGCGCCTACTCGCGCTACCTCCGTCAGATCGGTTTCCCGTTCGGTCAGCAGTACATCGAGTCAACGCTTGTGCGCCATGCGTCGATCAGCCGGCTCTTGGCAGCTCTCTTCGCTGCTCGCTTCGATCCCCTCGCCGTGGAAGACATCGTCGAGACCGAGTCGGCGTTGCGCGCCGAGATCGACGAAGCCCTCGATGCAGTGCCGAGCCTCGACGACGATCGCACCCTCAGATCGTTGTTGACGTTGATCGACGCAACGGTTCGCACCAATGCATTCCGCCCTGCCGACGTTGGTGGGGTGCGCCCGGTCCTGTCGTACAAGTTCGACACGTCGAAGATCCCGGACCTGCCGCTGCCTCGACCGATGTTCGAGATCTGGGTGTGCTCGCCACGCGTCGAGGGCGTGCACATGCGCAACGGACGAATTGCCCGCGGTGGGATCCGCTGGAGCGATCGTCGTGAGGACTTTCGCACGGAGATCCTCGGACTGGTCAAGGCGCAGATCGTCAAGAACGCGGTCATCGTGCCGACCGGTGCGAAGGGCGGGTTCGTACTCAAGAAGCCGCCGAGCGGCGCAGAAGAGTTCCGCGCTGAGGGCGTGGCTTGTTACCGCGAGTTCATCAGCGGCTTGCTGGACATCACCGACAACATCGTCGCGGGTGCCATCGTCCCGCCGCCCGACACCATTCGTCTCGACGGCGACGATCCGTATCTGGTCGTCGCCGCCGACAAGGGAACCGCGACGTTCAGCGACATAGCAAACGAGATCTCCGCTCGCTACGGCTTCTGGCTGGGCGACGCATTCGCCTCGGGCGGCAGCGAGGGATACGACCACAAGGCCATGGGGATCACGGCCCGCGGGGCCTGGGACAGCGTGCGCCGGCACGCCCGTGTGTTGGGGAAGGACGCCGACACCGATGAGCTCACCGTCATCGGCATCGGCGACATGTCCGGTGATGTGTTCGGCAACGGGATGTTGCGCTCACAACACCTGAAGTTGGTGGCGGCCTTCGATCACCGCCACATATTCATCGACCCGGATCCCGATCCGGCCGTGTCGTTCGCGCAACGCAAGCGGTTGTTCGAGCTACCTCGATCGAGCTGGGCCAACTATGACGTCTCGCTGCTGTCGCCGGGCGGCGGGGTCTTCCCGTGCACGCTGAAGACCATCACGCTCAGCGCAGAAGCGCGCAAGAGGTTGGGCACCGATCGGATCGCCTTCACACCTAACGAGCTGATGTCGACGATCCTGCGCGCGCCTGTCGACGTGTTCTGGAACGGTGGTGTCGGCACGTATGTCAAGGCATCGGCCGAATCCAATTCCGAGGTCGGCGATCGCTCCAACGACGGTTTGCGCGTCAATGGCAACGAATTGCGTTGTCGGATTGTGGCTGAAGGCGGCAACCTCGGTCTGACCCAACGCGGCCGCATCGAATTCGCGCTGAAGGGCGGTCTGATCAACACCGACGCGATCGACAACTCTGCCGGAGTGGACTGCAGCGACCACGAGGTCAACATCAAGATCCTGCTCGGCACCGTGATGGCCGAAGCCAAGATGACGATCGAGCAGCGCAACACGCTGTTGGCCGAGATGACCGACGAGGTCGCCGAGTTGGTGCTCGATGACAATCGTTCACAGACGCTGACCCTGGCCATCGCCCGGAAGCAGGCGTTGCCGATGGTCAACGTCCACGCCCGCTATCTGCACGTGCTCGAAGCGGAAGGATGGCTCAACCGCGCACTCGAGTTCCTGCCGACCGACAAGCAGTTCGCCGAACGCCAATCCGCAGGAATGGGTCTCTCCACACCCGAATTCGCCGTGGTGCTGGCCTACACCAAGAGCGTCAACAAGACGGAAATGGTGCGCACCGAGTTTCCCGACGATCCGTACCTCGAGCCGGATCTCGTTCGCTACTTCCCGACGGTGCTGCAGCAGAAATATCGACCCGAGATCCTCGATCACCGACTGCGCCGGGAGATCATTGCGACACAGGTTGCCAACCAGATGGTCAACCTCTCAGGAATCTCGTTCGACAACCGGATGACCGAAGACACCGGTGCTGGTGTGGTCGACGTGATGCGAGCTTGGGTCGCCGCTCGCGACATCTTCAAGTTCCCGGCCACCTGGGAGCAGATCGAGGCGCTACCGACGCACGTCAAGTTGGATACCCAGCTCGAAATGTTCCTCGAAGCGAGGCGCATGGTCGAGCGCGGTGCGCTGTGGCTCTTGCGGCACCGGCGCCCGCCGCTGGAGATCGCGGCCGTGGTAGCCGAGTTCGAGCCCGGGATCAGCGAACTGTCGAGAACCCTCGAATCACACTTACGCGGGAAGATGCGCGATCAGTTGTTCGCCAACGAGGCCGCGCGGCTGGCCGCCGGTGTGCCGGAGTCGGTTGCACAACGTTCGGTGGTCTGGCCGCTCATGCACACGGCCTTCGACATCATCGACCTCGCCATTCGACGGAACCTGACCGTCAGCAAAACCGCTTCCGCGTACTGGGAGGTCTTCGCCGAGCTCGACCTCGGATGGCTGTGGGATGCAGTGGGCATGTTGCCACGCAACGATCGTTGGCAGACACAGGCGCGCTCTGCCTTGCGCGACGACCTCATGAGTGCGTTGGCGGATCTGGCGGACGACGCGCTGTACGTCGGAAGTGCTCGAGAGTGGGCAGCGGCCAATGAGCGGGTCGTCAAGCGGGCAATGGCGATGTTCACCGAGATCCGCCGCTCCGATGCATACAACCTCACCACTCTCTCGGTTGCCCTGCGTCAGTTGCGCAACCTCGTCCTCATTACCCAACGACCCCAGTCTGACTAACGAAAGTCGCGCCGGACGAACGCGACTCAGCACAGCACCGGAGTCGTCAAACGGTGCGGCCAGTAGGGTGCACCACGAATGACCAGCGGCCCCCGATTTCGATTCGCGCCCTCGCCGACAGGGTTCTTCCATGTCGGTGGGGCTCGTACCGCTCTGTACAACTGGGCGCTGGCCAAGCGACTTGGCGGCAAGTTCGTGCTGCGGATCGAGGACACCGACGAGGCCCGTAATCGCCCCGAATGGACCGAGGGAATCATCGATGCTCTGGCGTGGCTCGGCATCAGTGGAGACGACCCCACCTTCGAGGGTCCGTACTTCCAAAGCAATTACGCAGAGGCGCACCTGGCCGCGGCGCAACGATTGTTCGAGGCTGGCGCCGCGTACTATTGCGATCTCACCTCGGAGCAGATCCAGGAACGGGCGAAGGCAACAGGTGCCAGCGGATACGACGGCTATTCACGCGATCGTGGTCTAGGTCCGGCGCCGGGTCGGGTGTTGCGCTTTCGAGTCCCTGACGGCGAGACGACCGTGTTCGACCTGGTTCGTGGCGACGTCGTCTTCGACCACTCGACGATCGAGGATTTCGTGTTGCTGCGCGGCAACGGCACGCCGATGTTCCTGCTGGCCAATGTGGTCGATGACGTCGAGATGCAGATCTCACATGTCGTGCGGGCCGAGGAGCATCTTCCCAACACACCGAAGCAGCAACAGCTGTGGGAGGCGCTGGGTCACAAGCCGCCGTTTTGGGCCCACGTGCCGCTGCTGGTCAACGAGCAGCGCAAGAAGCTGTCGAAGCGGCGCGACAAGGTCGCTGTCGAGCAGTACCGCGCCGAGGGTTATCTGGCCGAGGCAATGGTCAACTACCTGATGACGCTGGGATGGTCACCGCCCGGTGATCGCGAGATCGTTCCGTGGTCGGCTATCGAGCGCGACTTCCGGTTGGAAGACGTCAACCACTCGCCTGCGTTCTTCGACGTGAAGAAGCTCACCGCGTTCAACGGCGAATACATCCGCATGCTGTCCGTCGACGACTTCATCGCCGCGTGCCGGCCGTTCCTCGAATCGCCTGACGTTCCTTGGCCGGCAGATCGATTCGATCCGTCCAAGTTCGGCGCGTTGGCATCCGTGGTCCAATCGCGAGCCAGCACGCTGGCCGAGGTCCCCGGCGTCATCGACTTCGTTTTCCTCGCCGACCCTGTGCTCGACGAACAGGCATGGAACAAGACCATCTCGGCGCCGGGAGCCAAAGAGGTGCTGCTCGAGACGACGAAGGCTTATCGGCAACTGCCGGATTGGCGCGCCGACGTCCTCAAGGAGACGCTCGAGTCCGTGGGCGAGAAGCACGGGTTGAAGAAGGGCAAGGCACAAGCACCGATTCGAGTCGCGGTCACCGGTCGCGCGGTGGGCCCGCCGTTGTTCGACGCACTCGAGGTGTTGGGACGGGAGGAAGTCGTCAGGCGATTGACCATGGTTGCGTCGGTGTGAGCGACCTCGATCCCTTGTTGGCGGAGACGCCGCCGGGCGGGACCCCGGCGATCGCTGTCGCCGATCCCACGCCCGTTGGCGGGATACCGGTGGTTCGCCGGCGCCGCTGGCGGCACCGGCTCGGCCTGGGCCTGGTGGCATTCGTGCTGCTGTCCGCCGGGTACTACGCGGTCACGCTCTACCAGGTTCATTCCACCGGTCGCAGCGATCAGGCCCGTCGGGTCGATGCCATCGTCGTGATGGGTGCCGCTCAATACGACGGCCGTCCCTCGCCGCAGTTGGCCGCTCGGCTTGATCACGCCGCCGACCTGTGGAACGCCGGTGTTGCCCGGGTGATGGTGGTCACCGGCGGCAATCAGCCGGGTGACCGGTTCACAGAAGCCGAAGCATCGGCCGACTACCTGATCGAGCGTGGGGTGCCCGCCGACGCGATCCTCGAAGAATCGGTGGGGCACAGCTCATACGCCTCGCTCGACAGTGTGGCCGCGTTGCTGCACCAGCGCGGCCTGTTCCGCGTGCTGCTGGTCAGCGACCCGTTCCACTCGTTGCGGTCGCGATTGATCGCGCAGGAACTGGGTCTCGTCGCCTACGTCTCGCCAACTCGCACGAGTCCTGTCCGCGGGAATGCGGCGACCGTCAGGGAGATGCAGGAAGCCGCCGGGATCACCCTTGGACGGATCATCGGGTTCAAACGGCTGCTGTCGATCACCGGTTGATCGTGGTTGATCACGACGTGAACGCGGGTGTGTCGATCGCGGTCGGTTGTTAGACTTCCGGTCCACGGGTTCGCCCCGGTGGGGAATGGTGTAATTGGTAACACAGCAGTTTCTGGTACTGTTATTCAGGGTTCGAGTCCTTGTTCCCCAGCTATTGCAAGCGAAACATTCGAGTTCCGAGGCCGGCCGATGCGCCGGCCTTCGGTCGTTCTGGGCGCAACCGCATTGGTTGGCACTGTTGGCACCTATAGACCCCGTTGGTAGTGTGCTGGGGCTACCAGGCCCCATCGTCTAGTGGCCTAGGACACCACCCTCTCAAGGTGGCGGCACGGGTTCGAATCCCGTTGGGGCTGCCAATACGACCTGATCAGCAGTAGTTTCCGGTTGACTATTGTTAATCGGCGAAGAGAATTTGCTACTGAACGTGCCCGACGTTGGTATCAGCTAGCGGAAATCAGACACCTGCAACAGCTGTGTCTGAGGGAAGTACGACGATGACAACGGCGTCCTCACATAACCACGAGGTCTCCACGCAACCCGGGGCACACGACGGGTAAAGGGCACGTCGTGATGCGCCTACTTGATACTTGAGGTTGGCGATGCGCTGTTGCGTAGCGTCGGTGAGGTCTCGGTCGGGTTGCTCGAAATGCGCCTGCCGATCGGCACTGCGGGTCTGGCTTGAGAACGAAGAGCAGTCGACCGGGGCCTCGTCGTGGTGTGGCTCGAGAGAGGTGATCCAGCGCGAACACGATCCAAAGTAGGAGTGCCCACCACGGTCCTAACCCCAAGCAGAGACCATGGAGGTAGTGATGCAGTGATCATCGGGATCGACCCGCACAAGACGACCCATACGGCCGTTGCCGTCAATGGCACAGCGAGGACGAACTATCGAGATTGAAGGTTCGCGCGACTCGTGCGCAGGTCGACAAGTTGTTGACGTGGGCGGCGCCGTTCGCGTCGCGGACGTGGGCGATCGAGGGCGCCGAAGGGCTCGGGTTTCTACTCGCGCAACAGCTCGTCACTGCTGGCGAAACTGTCGTCGATGTTCCTGCGACGCTCGCGGCGCGGACGCGTGTGCTGGGGTCCGGCAGGTCGAACAAGAACGACCCGAACGACGCGATGTCGGTGGCCGTGACCGCGCTGCGGACGCGTGATCTGCGCCAAGTGCGATCGGTCGGCAACAGTGAAGTGCTGCGCTTGTTGTCGAAGCGGAACTCCGACATCGGACGACAGCGATCACGGGTCGTGTCCCGCCTGCACGCGCTGCTGGTCGAGCTCTCACCCGGCGGGATCTCCAAGGAAATCAACGTCTCCAACGCTGTTGCCTTCCTCGCCGATGTGACACCGGTGACCTCCGTGGAACAGATTCGCTTCGACCTCGCCGGCGATCTGCTCGACGACATCCGCCGCCTCGATACCCAGTTGACCGAGTCACACAAGCGCATCGCCGTGGTCGTTCGAGCGTCCTCCACGACAGTCACCGATCTGTTCGGTGTCGGACCGATGACCGCAGCGATCTTGATCGGCAACACCGGTGACATCCGCCGCTTCCGCAACCGTGATCATTTCGCCGCGTACACCGGGACTGCGCCAGTCGAGTTCTCCTCCGGCGGTCGGATCGCGCACCGACTGTCACGCCGTGGGAACCGGACGTTGAACGCTGCGATCCACATGGCCGCAGTCACCCAGCTGCGCAACAAGCACAGCGACGGCCGCGCCTACTTCGACCGCAAAGTCGCCGAGGGCAAGACCAACCGCGAAGCACTCCGCTCGCTGAAACGACACGTCAGCAACGCCGTCTACCGGCAACTCGTCGCCGACGCCGGCCGCATCGCCCGCTGATCCACCGAGGGCCCGGGAGGACAAGAAGGAACGACTCGAAGCCAGCGTGACCGGTCTCGCATCCTGACAACCGGTTCTTCGGCGAAGTCACTCCCGGACCCGCCATCAACGCTACGACAACCGGCGCGCCCGGTCGAACAAGCGCGCCCGAATGGCACTCGAATTATTGCCACTTGACACAGAGAGGATTCGTTCTGGGCGTCTCGACGACCCAAGACAGGTGGAGTTCTGCGCCGCATTATGCGTCCATACCGGCACATGGGGGACGCGGCATTCAGCGTGGATCGGGCGTGTTATGGGATGGGTGGCCGTGATCAGGATGCCGGTTTCTGCGTGCGAAACGGGCGAGTGCCGCTGCGTCGTTCCGAGCGAGGGCCCGCAGCGATCACGAAGCCAGGTTTTGAGTCGCCCCGGGTTTGATGCAGTGCTCATTCCGTGGCTTGAGGCTGCGGGGATAGGAGACTGCTGTCATGGCACGTCCATCGAAGTACACGCCAGAGTTCCGTCGTCGAGCGGTCGA
>JANMMQ010000569.1:0-1526 GCA_031373465.1 Ilumatobacteraceae bacterium
GAGCGCCTTCGCCGCTGTCACCATCCTCGATCGCCCGCCGGATTTCGACCGCTTGTTGGCACGCATGGAACGAGCCGTTCATGTGGTCGAACGCCTCGGGCAACGGGTGCAGCCGATGCCGGCCAATCTCTCGGCGCCGACGTGGGTCGACGACGCCAACTTCGACCTCCACTTCCACGTGCGCCACATCGCATTGCCGAAGCCCGGGACGATGCGCCAGCTGCTCGATCTGGCGTGTCTCATCGTCTGTGATCCCTTCGATCGAACGCGCCCGCTGTGGCAGTTCGTCGTCGTCGACGGCCTGCGCGGCGGCAAGTCGGCACTGATCGAGAAGCTGCATCACACGATCACCGACGGGGAGGGCAGCGTGAAGTTGTCGCTGCAGTTCCTCGACTTCGAGCGGGATGCTGCCGACCCGCCACCTATCGACCCTGCGGAAGCCGAGAACCGCGAACCGACGAGCAGCGATTCGAGTGGCGATCTTTTGCGCGATCTCCTGGCGGGCAGTTTGCGCATGCCACTCGGGCTGCTGCGCCAGATCAAGGATCTGCTGAGTGACCCGACCGGCATACCGGAGGCCGGCTCGGCCGCGGCGGACACCGTGCGGGGGGTGATGAGCCAGCTCAACGACACCGAACAGGCCAGGTCGCCGCTGTGGACCCAGCGTTCTCTCAAGCGGCGGATGGAGGTGCTACGTGTTCCGTTCGAGGAGACGAAGGAAGCGGCAAAGCGCCTCGGGGGAACGCTGAACACCGCGTTCCTGACGGCGGCCGCGGAGGCGGCGGGCAGGTATCACGAGCAGATGGGCGCGCCGGTCGAGGAGTTGCGGGCCAGCATGGCCATCAGCACGAGAAGCGAAGGCTCGGGCTCCAACGCGTTCTCACTGGCGCGGATGCTGGTGCCGACCAGCGACATGACGATCGGGGAGCGCTTCACGTGGATTCAGGCGGCTGCCGGTGCCGCACGTGAATCCAACGCGACTGCGTCGCTCGAGACGCTTGCCGCTGTTGCATCGACCCTGCCGACGTCACTCATCACTCGGCTGGCGCGACAGCAGGCGCAGACAGTCGACTTCGCGACATCGAACGTGCGCGGCGCGCCGGTGCCGCTGTATCTCGCCGGGGCAGAGATGCTGGAGAACTACGCGATCGGTCCGTTGGCTGGCGTCGCGTTCAACCTGACCTTGCTCAGCTACAACCACAACCTCGACATGGGCGTCAACATCGATTCCGCTGCGGTGACCGAACCTGAAGTGCTGCGCAAATGCCTGGAGAAGGCGTTCGCCGATCTGATGAAAGCCTGAGTGCTCAGCCCTCGACAGGGGCAGGCAACGTCAGCAAGGTACGCACGTCGAGCAACACATCGGTGACTTCACCGGACGACACCAACTCGCGGCGAAGCATCTGAGCAAGAGCCTTGTCGATCACGCTCAAAGCTTCCGTGATGACGGCTTCGTTGGTGTCGGTCATCGTGCTGTCTCCTTAACGCTGTTAACCCTTACCGAGACCGTAACTCGCGCGGGGGGT
>JANMMQ010000577.1:0-3638 GCA_031373465.1 Ilumatobacteraceae bacterium
TCGATATGGAGGAAGCCTTCAACCGGCTCCGCTCGTATGCCAGGAACCACAATCGCGGCCTCACCGACATCGCTCGGTCGCTCGTCGACGGCACGACCAGCATCCAAGCGATCTGGGACAGGCAGCGGCCACCGGCGCCCCCACGCGTCGTTCCCCCCAAATCCAAACCCTGAAGCCGGGTCGGAGTTCACGAATCGTTCGTTGTGCCGCGAGTGATCGCGGTGTACGGTTGCACCGAGAGCGCACTTCCGCTCAGCCCGCGTGGCTCCAGTCCTTGGTTGCGCCCTCAAAAACGAGGAGATCGCACCGTGCGCACCAGGGACATGCGTATCGAATCAGCGTCATCCGCCAGGATGGACGATTCGGAGTTCAGAGTCAGCGTGACCAGACGCGGCCGTCATCGGGTTGTCCGCGTCGGCGGCGAGCTCGATATCGCCACGCGAGCTCAAGTGCGCGATGCGTGCCTGTCCGGACGGGGAAACGTGGTCGTGGTCGACATGGCCAAAGCGACTTTCATGGATTGCAGCGGTTACGGCGGCCTTGTTGCCGCGCGGCTGATGCTTCAAGCCAGTGGCGGCTCGCTGACCCTGCGCCACCAGAACGGGCAACCGGCACAGCTGCTCAACATGTTCGTCCACGTGCACTCGCCGAATTGATCAGGCCGCGGCGCTACATGTCGATGGCGTTGCGAGTTGATTCGACAAGCTCGGCGAACTCGTCGAGGGCGGACGCACCGATCGAACCGTAGATCGGGGCGACGATCCTCGATGTCAATCGTTCGGCTTCCGCTCGTGCCTCGCGGGCCGCAACGGCATCGCCGAAGGGACCGGTCCAGCCGAGGTGCTCTGCCCAGGCAGGCCCGCTGCGCGGTGGGGGAGCCGGCGAGGCGAGGACGGCCTGGAGCGGCGTGATCCCGCACGCATTGACCGCAATGATGTGCGCACCACCGCGCATCTCGCGCAGCACGTGCATGGTCAAGGCCACTCGGGCGTTGACGTCGTCGGGCTGTAGTTGTGCGCGCCAACCAGCGAAGACCCCACCGATCGAGGCGTCGGCCGCGTCGGCGATGGCTCTGCCCAACTCGTCGAGCGTGGCCATGCGGTTCTCGTCGAACTTGGCAAGTTCCGTAGCGCCCCACCGGCAGCAAAGCGCCGCGTAGGCGTCGGCGACTTGCCGATGAGTGAGACCGTCGGGTAGCGACTCCCACGCGGCGCGCACTCGTTCGGGAGAGAGGAAGCCGAGGCCCGCAGCTGCAACGTCGGCATCGCCGTCACCGAGCACGCCTGCGCGACCGACGATCCAGAGATCCGATCCGGATTGCAGTCCGAGATCGATCGCGAGCCGATCCGTGAGAGGCCCGGTCATCCAACCACGTACGAATTGCTGGATGGGTTTCAACACCCGTTCGACCTGGTCGGCGACGGTCATAGTGGTCATCTCGACGTTCTCCTCGACTCAGTCCCGGGCCAAAGCAGCGACGGTCTCGTACCAGCGGATCCACGCGGCCAGATGTTCAGCGGGCGTCGTGTAGCCACCGCCCATTGTGGACACGCGAAGGTGCGTCGCACCGAGCGCACGAAAGGCGGTCGTCGTGTCGACCCACGTTTGTGGAGCGTCATCGATGCCGATGCGCATGCCGCACTCGATCCCCAACGAGTTCGGGTCGCGGCCGGCCACCGCCGCGTAGCCGCGAAGTCGATCCAATGCACCGGCGAGTTGGTCGCCAGGCGGGAACTGGGGCATCCACCCGTCGGCCAGGCGAGCGGTTCGCTCGAGCACCTTCTCGACGATGTTGCCGACGAATGAACCCATCCAGATCGGAATCGGCCTCTGCACGGGGAGCGGGTTGAGACCGACACGGTCGAGGTGGTGCCATTTGCCCTCGAACGTGACCAGTTCATTGGTCCACAACTCGCGTAGGACTGCGACCTGCTCCTCGAGGCGGTGGCCACGGTTCGAGAAGTCCTGTTCCAGTGCCTCGTACTCCATCCAGTTGCGCCCGATGCCGACGCCGAGCCGCAAGCGACCACCGGTCAAGAGATCGAGCTCGGCAGTCTGCTTGGCGAGCAGCACGGTCTGGCGTTGGGTGCTGATGACGATCGCGGAGGCCAGCTCCAGACGGGTCGTGACGGCGCCGAGAAACGCAAGGAACACCAGTGGCTCGTGGCACGGCACGTCGTAGGTGTGAACCTTTTCGCCGGGACGTTGGCGATCCGGGTGGGCGCCGATGACGTGGTCATTGGTCAGCACGGCGTCGAAGCCGACGCCTTCGAGAGACTGCGCCATGTCTTTGAGGAAGGCGGGGTCGTTGCCGATGTCGCTGTCGATGAGCATGGCCCCGAGTCGCACGGATCAGGAACGTATCAAAGCTCCTCAGCCGGGAACGAGGAGCAGCAGCAGTTCGTCGGCGCTGTCGACGCAGCGCACTCCCATCGTCGCGAGCGCAGGCCGGGCGTCGATCGGCAGGCCGTGTCCGGTGTCCTGGTTCAGGATCCCACCCATGTAGATCCTGCCGGTCCAGCCCCCTCTCGTGGCTCCCTCGGCCAGACGCTGACCGAGCGTCAACGCATTTCCGTTGTAGACACCCAGAACGATTACGTCGGCGTCCTCCTCTATCGCAGCGCGAACGATGCCGTCGATGGGTGCGTTCGACCCGAGCAGGATCACCTCGGCGCCGGCCGCCGGCAGCACCCTTGCCAAGGCGTCGCGTACGAGATCGTGCACCTCGAGGACAGCCAGCACGACCCGCAGCCCATCGAGGCGAGGGGAGATCGCATTGAGACGCTCGGCGAGGCTTCGCCCGTGCGAAGCCTTCCAGGGCTCCAGTTGGGCGATTTCGGGGTCTGCAGCCAGATCGACGCGACGCTCGAGCTCAGCCATCGACGTTCTGCGCAGGGCGAGCAGCACTTGCGCTGCATCGGCAACGTCGACACCGTCATCGGCCAGGCTGGCGATTGCTCGATCGCGGAACTCGCGCGCGTACGCGGCGGTCATTGCTCCCAGCCGTTCCAGTCGAGGCCAGTCGTAGAGGTCTGGTGAGTTGCGGACGTCGCGTTCGATGTCGCGCGCCAGCAAGTGGATCTCGACGATCTCGGCGGCGCTGGGGATCCGTTCCGCTTCGCTCAGCGGCACAGGGTTGACGGCATGACCGGTCGGACGCCTCAGTTGCAACGCGATGTCGCACGACAGCTGCGCCCTGACGGCCGCGATGTTGCCCGCCCGGTCGCCCGGTCGATGGTCGACGGTGTTGCCGTAGACCATCGATCCGATCGAGTCCCGGTTGCGGATGTCGTCGAGTGCGAAATGTACGACGGCGCGATCGTCGGGACGTTGGATCGTATTGCCGTAGCAATGCGCCAGCCGCGCCCCGATGAGCTCTTCGACCACGTAGAGCTCCAACGCGGCCCAGCCGACGTACGCGCCGAAATGCGAGGCCTGTGTGGCCGAGCCGTCCTCGAGGTTGGAGTGGGCCAGCGCGCCGTGCGACCGAAGCGCGCCGATGGCGGCGAGCGCCCGCACGGTCTCCTCGGTGACGAGAATTTCGTCAGACCCTCCGATGAGGTCGTACGCGGTGTACTGACCGACGTTGCCGATCGTGGTGACGCCTGCCGACAATGCTCTCAGCATGTTCTGGAAGC
>JANMMQ010000013.1:0-3581 GCA_031373465.1 Ilumatobacteraceae bacterium
CTGGTTTCTTCCACGCCCTTGCGGTCGGCCTTGTTGATCACGAAGATGTCGGCGATCTCCATCTAGCCGGCTTTGTTGGCCTGCACCGAGTCGCCCCATCCTGGGTTGACGACCACGACGGTGGTGTCGGCCTTGCCGGCAATCTCGACCTCGACCTGACCGACGCCCACCGTCTCGACGATGATCCACGGACGGCCGATCGCATCGAGCAATCGCGCCGCCTCGGGGGTCGCCAACGACAGACCGCCGAGATGCCCACGGGTCGCCATCGAGCGGATGAATACACCGGGGTCGGTGGCGTGTTCCTGCATGCGCACGCGATCGCCGAGGATCGCACCTCCCGTGAACGGCGATGACGGATCGATGGCCAGCACCGCGACCTCGACACCTTGGCTACGCAGATGGCCAATGGTCGCGCTGGTCAGGGTGCTCTTGCCCGAACCCGGCGCTCCCGTTATCCCGATCAGGTAGCCGTGCCCGCTGAGAGGATGGGCGAGACGGGCGATCTCCCTTGCCTCGTCGCCACCGCGCTCGATCAACGACAGCAGGCGAGCCAGCGCGGAACGGTCGCCCGAGCAGGCAGCGCCGAAGAGCTCGGCAACGGGACGGGTGGGTCCAGCCACTAGTCGATGTTGACGACTTCGGTCACACCATCGATCCGATCGCGCATGATCCGCTCGATGCCCGCCTTGAGGGTGCCGGTGCTGGCC
The DNA here is from genome assembly GCA_031373465.1 of Ilumatobacteraceae bacterium. Lineage (GTDB taxonomy): Bacteria > Actinomycetota > Acidimicrobiia > Acidimicrobiales > Ilumatobacteraceae > JAENVT01. Next base: position 711 of record JANMMQ010000013.1, read on the forward strand.
GGACACGTACCGCAGGCGCCCACCAGGGTCACGGATATCACACCAGTCTCTTCATTGACGTCGCGCAGAACGATGTCGCCGCCGTCGGCCTGCAGGGCCGGCCTGATGACTTCAATGGTTTCTTCGACTTGCGCGCGCATGGTGTCGACGTCTTTCGGATGGAGGCCGCCTGTCATTGAAGCAGGACGAACCGTAGGATTGCGACTTATGTCAACGTCTCGTCCGTCACTCCTCATTCCCCCGAGTGCCAGATGGCACGGAGCCACACGGTGATCGCACACCAAGGTGGTTGGGACGAGATTCTTCTCGTGCTCGGTCCCATTGCAGTGATCGTCGGTCTGCTGATGCTCGCCCGCAAGCGCGTCGATGCCGCAGAACACAACAAAGCCGACGCGAAAGCGAAGCCTGCAGCCAAGGGTCAGAAACCGGTCAAGCGCTAGACGCGCTCGATGTCGGCACCCAGGCCGACCAGCCGGCCGACGAGGTCGTCGTAGCCGCGGTCGACGTGATGGACACCACTGACGACCGTTTCGCCTTCGGCTGCGAGACCGGCGACAACCAGCGCAGCACCGGCACGGATGTCGGGAGCGCGGACTGGCGCGCCACTCAACCGCGCCACGCCACGAACCACGGCGTGGTGGCCGTCGGTGCGGATGTCTGCGCCAAGGCGTTGCAGTTCTTCGACATATCGGAAGCGACCGGGATAGAGGTTCTCCGTGACGATCCCGACGCCGTCGGCGACCGACAACATCGTGACGATCAGTGGCTTGTAGTCGGTGGCGATCCCCGGGTACGGCAGAGTCGCAACGTCGATCGAACGCAACCGCTCGCCCGCCCACACCGCGAGACCATCGCCGACCGACGTGACCGTGACACCCATGTCGGAAAACCGCCGCAGCAGCATCTCCATGTGCTCCGAGCGTGCGCCGCGCAGCGCCACCTCGCCCCCACAGACAGCCACAGCCGCGAGATACGTAGCCGCTTGGATGCGGTCGGCGACGACAGCGTGATCGGCGGCGTGCAGCGAGCCTGGCTCGACCCCGTGAACGACGAGCGTCGACGACCCCGCTCCTTCCACATCTGCCCCCATGGCAGCCAACATCGCGCAGAGGTCGGCGATCTCCGGCTCGCGCGCTGCATTATCGATCACTGTCGTGCCCTTGGCGTGCACCGCCGCGGTGAGGATGTTCTCCGTCGCCCCCACGCTCGGGTACTCGAGGGTGATGTCGGCACCGTGGAGACGATCCGCAGTGGCCTCGACGTAACCGTGCTGCAATGAGAACGTCGCGCCCATCGCCTCGAGGCCTTTGAGATGCATGTCGATCGGCCGGCTCCCGAAATCGTCACCCCCTGGCAGCGACAGCGTCACCCGTCCGCAGCGGCCGAGCAGCGGACCGAGGACGTTGATCGATGCGCGGATGCGCTCGACGAGTTCGTAAGGGGCAACGGGCGTAATGTCGCCACGATTGGTCATGATGATCGATCCGTTGCCGTCGAACGAGGTCGAAACTCCGATCGCTGCCAGGAGATCACTCATGATCGCGACGTCGGCGATGGCCGGCACGTTGGTCAGTCGATATTCGCCGTCGGCGAGCAATGTCGCCGCCATCAACTTCAACGCCGAGTTCTTGGCACCGGGAACCACGACCTCCCCGTTCAGGGGCGCGGCGCCGTGAATCACAATCCGATCGGAACCCATGGCCGACAAGTATGGCCGAACCAAACCCCGTCGGCGGCCGAACCCCGGACGTTGCCCTCAGACCAGCAGTAGCCTCGTGGCGTGTCCCGCCGCGAACGGACGTTGCACCAGTCGTGGCCGGCCGGCACACCCGAGGCGCAGCACGCGCTCGTTTCCCGAAGCGACCTCGTCGACGAGATCGTGTCCAGCAACGACGCCAGCACAACCTTCACCCAACGCGAAGGACCGTTCACCTCGTACGAGCGGACCGTCGTCACGTCGCCGACCACGGTCGACGAGACCATCCGCTACCGCATCGTGATCCCGTGGTTCGGTTGGCTCTTCGCGCTGCCGGTCCGCAACACGTTGCGTCATCGACCGCGCGACGGAGCCATGCCGTGGTGGTCGCCTCCGGATCGACTGACCCAACGACACGTCGCCATCCTCGGCTTGCTTGCTGCTGCGTCGATGGCTGCCGCATTTGCCAACACGCTCTTCACGCAGACGGCCAGCTTCGCGGCCGACGGGTTCGGGATCGACGAACGTGCCCAGGGCGTCGGTGGCGTGATCGTGCGGTTGGGCGTGGTGATCGCGATCCCCTTTGCGATGCTTGCCGACCGCCGTGGCCGCCGGCAGATGATCATCGCGACCGCGTGGATCGCGCCGGTGTGGTGTGCCCTCGGCGCCATCGCCCCGAACTTCTGGGTGCTCGTCGGCACGCAGACCATCGGCCGTCCGGTCGGTCTTGCGCTGGCACTGCTGATCGGCGTCGTGGCGGCAGAGGAGATGCCGCCCAGCAGCCGGGCATATGCGCTCAGCGTGCTCGCCCTGGCCGGTGGGCTCGGTGCCGGCGTCGCAGTGTCGTCGCTGCGGCTGGCCGACACCGGCCGCGATGGGTGGCGGCTGATCTACCTCATCTCGCTCGTCTGGTTGCTGCCGGCGTATCACCTCACCCGGCAGTTGCCCGAGACACACCGATTTCAGCAACGACACCGCATTGCACCGCCGTTGGATCGACGGCGGTTCACGATCATCGCGATCATGGCCATCACCGCCAACCTCTTCGTCGCACCAGCATCGTTCTTCCAGAACCGATACCTCGACGACGTGCGCGGCTACACCGGTGGCGGCATTGCTCTGTTCACCTTGAGCACGGCAACGCCGGCTTCACTCGGGTTGATCGCCGGCGGGCG
>JANMMQ010000025.1:0-2866 GCA_031373465.1 Ilumatobacteraceae bacterium
ACGGCCTCGACCGGGTCTTCATATGGCATCGCATCCTCGGTGAGACGATGGCGGTGCTGATCGGCGTCCACATCGTCGCCGGTGTGTTCGCCTGGGGGCTCGGTACCGGTTTCGGCCCGGCGATCATCGATCTCACCGGGCGCGAGTCGTACATGGCGCTGGCGTTCGTCGGGTCCTTGCTCATCGGCGCGGTCACCATCACCTCGCTGCGCAGCATCCGGCGGCAGATGTCGTACGAGACCTGGTACTTCGTCCATCTCCTCGCGTATGCCGGCTTCGCGATCTCCTTCTCGCACGAGATCGTGTGGGGTGAACTGTTCGCCGATGATGCGTTCTCGCGATGGATGTGGATCGCCCTGCACGTCGGTGTAGGGGTGACGTTGATCCGCGGCCGTTGGGGTCGTTTCATAACCGCTGCGCTGCGCCCGATGCACATCGCGAAGACCCGCAGGCTCAACGAGAACACGACGGAGATGGTTTTTGCCGGCGGCGGCCTGCACAAGATGGTCGGCGATGCCGGACAGTTCGTCATCGTGCGGCCGATGGCGAAAAACCTGTGGTGGCAGGCGCACCCGTTCTCGTTGTCAGCGGCTCCGACCACGGGTGGGCTGACGATCTCCGTGAAGTCACTCGGCGACGGCAGTGCTGCGATCGGCCGCCTCCCGGTCGGCACCCGCATGATCGTCGAGGGCCCCTTCGGCGCATGCACGCCCCGGGCAATCGATGACCGAAAGGTTCTCTTCATCGTCGGAGGAATTGGCGTCACTCCCGTCAAGGCGATGCTGGAGCGGCTCGACAAGCGCAATCAGCCCATCGTCCTCTACCGCGCCAGCCGTCACGACGACCTCGTGTACGCGAACGAGCTACGTCACATGGCACAGGCGTTGGGAGGCGAGCTGATGACCCTCGTCGGCCCGACCGCGACCCTTGCCGTCAACGACCCGTTCTCCGGGAAAGTCCTACGCAAGGCCATTCCCGACCTGACCGAGCGGGTCGCACTCTTGTGCGGGCCCGAGCGCCTGCTGTGGGCAGGCCGGGCAGGACTCCGCGAGGCGGGGCTTGCCCGCGAAGACATCCATTTCGAGCAGCCATGGTGGTGACGAGATGACCTCACGACAGAACGCTTCATTGGCCAAGCGCGTGCTTCCCGCGCTGGCGATGACCACAGCCGCGTCCGGTCTCGTCGCGCTGCTCGACCAACCGTCGCGTGGTGCCGCTGGCGACATCGGCAAGATCGCCGGCGCGGCCGGTGCTTCGGGCTCCTCAGCGACAGTTCCGCTCGGCGACGCGGCGCCGGTCGTCGATCCGCCGGTGGTTTCGTCGACTGTGCCCGTCGCTCAGACGCCCACGCCGACACCCTCCTCGACGCCCGCGCCCACGCCCGCACCCGCCGCCTCTGGATCGGGATGTCAGGGCCAAACGGTCGACGGCACGACCATCGACACCAGGTGGGGCCCCGTTCAGGTCGAGGCGGTGGTCGCGGCCACCGGGCAGATCTGCGATGTCGACGCCATCCAATCCCCGGACAGTCATGGCAAGTCCGTGCGCATCAACCAGCAAGCCTTGCCGATCCTGCACACGGAGGTGATGAAGGCTCAGAGCGCCAACATCAACGGTGTCAGTGGGGCGACCATCACCTCCATCGGCTACGCCCGCTCGCTGCAATCCATCCTCGACAGGGTGGGTTGATGGGCACTGTCGACGCACCTGCAGTTGTCCGTACCCATCCCGTGATGGGAACGATGGCCAGCGTGCACGTTCACGACGACGTGAATCCTGCCGTGATCGATGCGGCCATCGGTCTGCTGTGGATGGAGCTCGATCGGTTGGAATCGATCTTCTCCACCTTCCGGTCGTCGAGTGAGATCAGCCGGATCAACCGTGGTGAATTGCATCTGCTCGATGCAAGTCCTGAGGTGATCGAGGTCTTTGACGCGTGCACATGGCTGGAGCACGTCAGCAACGGCGCCTTCCGGGCCCGCCGGCCTGGCGACCTGATCGTCGATCCAGCAGGGTTCGTGAAGGGCTGGGCCACTGAACTGGCTGCACAGCACCTCGATCGCGCCGGACTTCGGCAGTGGTATCTCTCGGTCGGCGGCGACATCCAAACACGGGGCACGGCTCGTCGCGGGACGCCGTGGCGGGTCGCGATTGCCGATCCGAACAAGGCTGATTCTCGAGCCATTGCAGCGATCGTCGAGATCAGTGGCGACGCCATTGCGACCTCAGGAACCGCGGCGCGCGGCCGTCATCTGTGGGACGGCCGCACCGATGAGCCTGCGGAAGCGCTTGCGTCGATGACCGTCGTCGGGCCCAATCTCACGTGGGCTGATGCCTTTGCGACCGCTGCATTCGTGATGGGCTCCGACGGCGTCGACTGGGTCAGCCAGTTCGCGGGTTATCGAGCGTTGGCTATCACGCTCGACGGCGCGCTGCTACGGCGCAACGAGCAATGGGCCGAAGCGGCCTGATTCGCTAGTCATCCACTGCGTGCGCGCGCAGGTCGGCCAACGTCGAGTATTCCAGTGCGGAGAGATGGGTCGCGGAAAGTCGAACCCCGGGCGCCGCGCCGGCCTCGAGAGCCTCTTGCCAGCGCGCTGCACACAGGCACCATTGATCACCTTCGCTCAACCCCGCGAATCCGTGCTGTGGCATCGGTGTCGACAGGTCGTTGCCCACGGCCTGGGAGTAGGCCAGGAACTCTTCCGTGGCCACAACGCACACCACGTGGAGCCCGGGATCGTCTCCACGATTTTCGCAGCACCCCGTTCGGTAGTAACCGGTCAGAGGATCGAGCGAGCAGGGCTGCAGCTCCTCGCCGAGCACGTTCAGTTGACGCATCCCACCATCGAAGCACGTATCGTGG
>JANMMQ010000107.1:0-10881 GCA_031373465.1 Ilumatobacteraceae bacterium
TGATGGACGATCCGGTGACGCAGGTGCTCGGCATCGTCGGTCCCGGCGGCCGGGCCAACCTCACGCCGATGTGGTTCGACTACGACGGCGACACGATCCTCATCAACTGCGCAGCGCATCGCACGAAGACGGGATGGATCCGTCAGAACCCGCGGCTGACCAGTTTGTTGGTCAACCCCGCCAACCCCTACCACTGGATCAGCATCAAGCACCACGTCGCGCGGGAGGTCTCGGAGGACGATCCGGTCGAGGGACCACGCGTCACAGCGCACCTCGACAAGATCTGGACGAAGTACACGCAGCAACCCGGTCCGTACGGTCTGCGCGATCCATCGATCAACGAGCGGCGCGTGCTGTTCGAGTGCGCCGTCGATCAGATCGCCACCTTCGGTCAGCCCTGACCCGAGCGTGGACATCGCCGTCGTCGGGGGATCGCTCGGCGGGCTGACAGCTGCGTGCCTCCTGGCCGACGCCGGCCATCGTGTCGTGGTGTACGAACGCTCGCCGGCGGAGCTCGAAGAGCGCGGTGCCGGTATCGGGTTTCTCCCGGCGACGTACCGCTACCTCGTCGATCGGGGTGTCTCGCTCCATGACATAGCGGTACCGACCGGTCACATCCGCTACCTCGGCCGCGACGGCTCCGTGGTGCACGACGACCCACACGACTACCTGTTCAGCTCCTGGAACACGGTCTACCGCGAACTGCTCGCCTGCTTCGACCGGTCTGCGTACCGACTTGCCCATGAACTGGTCAGCATCGAGCTGGAGGCACTGACCCTCGGGTTCTCGAACGGCGAGGTTGCTCGTCCGGATGTGGCTGTGTTCGCGGATGGCGTGGGCTCCACTGCGCGGGCAACGCTGCTACCGGACGTGCGTCCGCAGTACTCCGGGTATGTCGCATGGCGCGGTGTGATCCCGGAGACGGAGCTCAGCGCCGCGACCCGCTCGGCCCTCGACGACGCCATCACGTATTACGTGTACGCCAACAGCCACATCCTCGTCTATCCGATCCCGGGTCGTGACGGATCGGTGCGGCCGGGCGAGCGTCTCATCAACATCGTCTGGTACCGCAACTACCTGGCCGGCGAAGATCTGCACGACCTCCTCCTCGATGTCAACGGCGTATATCGGGAGGTGTCGGTACCTCCGGGAGCCTTGCGCGCCGAGCACATCGCCGAAGCCCAGGCCGTCGCGTTGGCGCGACTGCCAACGCCCATCGCCGAAGTGGTGCTGGCGGTCGAGGGGCTGTTCGTCCAGGTGGTGCTCGATCTCGACGTCCCCAGAATGGTCTTCGGTCGGAGCTGCCTCCTCGGTGATGCGGCCTTCGCCGTTCGCCCGCATGCCGCGGCGGGCACCGCCAAGGCTGCTGACGACGCGTGGACCCTTCGCAACGCGTTGGCAGAGCACCCGGATGATCCGGCCGCCGCACTCGCATCGTGGGAGCCCGGCCGACTCGCGCTCGGGCGCAGCCTCCAGGAACGCACGAGATCGATCGGTCGACGTTCGCAGGTCGACGGCACGTGGACCGCCGGCGACCCCGAGTTGATCTTCGGCTTGCACGGACCAGGAGAGTGAGCGACTGATGGATGAAACCCCGACACCTGGACGAACACGTGTGGCGATCCAGATGGCCGCGGAGGCCGAGCGGCTGATCGCCGCGCTCGACGACGCTCAGCGCAAGCTGGCGCTGTGGCCGTTCCCGGCCGACCAAGAGCGCAGGCTGTGGTTCTACACGCCCACCGATCACGGCGGCCTCACGTTGGCGGCGATGACGCAGCCTCAGCACCGGATGGTGTTCAGGCTCGTCGCCAGTGGCCTGTCGACCGCGGGTTACGTGACGGCGTCGACCATCATCGGCCTGGAAAATGTGCTCGACCAGCTCGAGGGCTTCACCGCATCGTTCGAGCGACCTCGAGGCCGCGATCCCTTGATGTACTTCGTGCGTTTCTTCGGGACACCGTCGCCGACCGGCACGTGGAGTTGGCGTCTCGGCGGGCACCACATCTCGTTGAACTTCACCATCATCGACGGCGTCCTGAGCGGATCCACGCCGCTGTTCTTGGGAGCCGATCCCGCCAGCTCGCCGCTGTTGGGGCCGCATCCGTTGCGTCCCCTCGCCGGTGTCGAGGATCTTGCCCGCGAGCTGACCCGTTCACTGTCGGGTGACCAGTGGGCGATAGCCGTCGTCACGCCGCGGGCACCAACCGACCTTGTCGGCGGAAATCGATCCTCTCTTTCTGACGGAGACCAGCCGATCTCCCTTCCTCTCATCTGGCGGCGGCAGTTCGAGGGTGAGATCGGCGAGGCCCTGCAACGAGCTCAGGAGAGGACGGATGCAACGACTGGAGTCGGTCCTACAGACTTCGAGGCGATGTCGTTCACTCATCGACCCAAGGGGCTAGCGGCTGCAGCAATGGATGTTGCCCAACGCGACATGCTCGACGCGCTCTTGCACCTCTACGTCGACCGTCTCCCTGACGATCTCGCCGCGGAAGAGGCGGTGAAGTTCGCGGGCAGTTCGCTCGACGCGGTGCATCTCCTGTGGGCCGGTGGCTTGGAGCCAGGACAGCCCCACTACTACCGACTGCATGGGCCCACCCTCTTGGCGGAATACGACAATTCAATGCGTGACGCCAACCACGTTCACACGGTGTGGCGTGATCCGCGCGGTGACTTCGCCGACGACGCGCTGGCTCGCCACCGCGCCGACCATCATCACAGTTGAGGCAACACGCTGAGCGAGGACTGTCAGGCGATACGTATCGCCTGACGGACGTGTCCTGATCCGTTGATGAACAGATCCTTGGAACCGGCGATGAGCTTCAAGTAGCCGGTGTCGGCACTCAGCTTTGCCCTCGCCTCATCGGCCGCGGCGGCGTCGGCCGCTACGCCCATCCACATGATGCCACCCATGGTTCCGAACACGTTCGTGAAGACGCCGATTGGAGTTCCGATCACCTGCTCGACGTGTTGGCCGATCTCGACAGCCCATCCCAACGCGTCTCCGAGGCGGTCGACGATTGCGGTGGCGGTCGTGACGGTGGCAAGTGCGCCGATGGGTGGGTCTCCCGGCGCGCCGTACAGGACCTCTCGCAACATGTCGTGACCGGGTGACGAGATCAGATCGGCAGCCGACTCGAGAAGGTCGAGGTAGGCGGGGTCAGCGAGCAGTTGACCCGTGTTGGCGGCGAGCGCGGCTTCGGATTCGACCATCGCGCTCCAGATCATCGTTCCGAGTGGATACCCGAAGCTGCCGGTCCAGCAGGTTACGGGCAGTGAGCTGTGGGCGTTGACGTATTGCGTGATCCCCGTTGCCCAGGGCATGACTCGTCGTGGACTACCGGTGAAGGTCGCGACGCGTGCAAACAGAAGCATTGTTGGTCCCCTTTCAAGTGATTCGGCGGAACGATGCGCCATCTCCTCGGTGCCGACTGTCTTGGCTGCGTCTATCTAGGCGTGACCTCCGTCACGGTCCAGTTCGGGGCCGCACTATTGTGTCGGTCCGTGACAACCATTGCGTCCGTTCGCTCGTCGCTGCTCGACGAACTGGATCAACAGGACCGCGAGGCGTTGGTCGCCCGCCTTCGGCCTCGGCGTTACAAGCGTGGCCAGGCGGTGTTCAACGACGGCGACATAGGTGAGTGCCTCTACTTCGTGCAGTCCGGCCGTCTCGACATGCAGGTCACGACGCCCGACGGTCGTGCCATGACGCTGCGGGTCATCCAACCCGGTGAGTTCTTCGGGGAGCTTGCCTTGGTACATCCCGACAGACTGTGCATAGGTCGTGTCTGCGCGCTGGAGCCGACGGAACTTCTCCTTCTGCATCGGCACGACTTCGAAGAACTTCGCGAGGGGCACCCGGGCATCGATCGCTTCCTGGTGGTGGCGCTTGCCGAGCGGGTGATTCGTACCAGCAAACTCGTGGTCGAGATGCTGCTGCGCCCCGAGGACCGCGTCTGGCGCAGCCTGTCCACGTTGTCGAGCGCGTACCAATCCGACGCGATCAGGATGACGCAGGACGACTTGGCCCACGCGGCGGGAACCGTGCGTCAAACCGTCAACCGTGTTCTGCAGGAAGGTGTGCGCCGGCACATCCTCGTGTTGGAGCGCGGCTTGATCCGTGTGCTCGACCGCGACGCCGTGGACGCGATGGCTCGTCACTGACTGCTGAATCCGTTCGGAGGGCGACGGAGGCGTAAGCCTTTCGTACAATTGCCGGTTGCGACCCTCGAAGCGTACGTTCGGCCCCCAACGGCTATCTGCAAGGGGGCAGAGCATGCGTAGACACTTCATCAGTGGGGCCATTGCCATTTTGGCGCTTGGCACGATTGCGATTCCGGGTTCAGCGGACGCACACGGACCGCACAGCAGACGAGTACGACTGCTGGACAACTGCGATCCGGCCACCTTCAATGAGGCGATCCCTTCACCTCCAGGGCAACCGCCGACCTGCATTCCGCACGGCAAGAAGCACACGGTCACGTTTGCCGAATTCCTGGCCGAGCTGAACCCCAGCGACTTCGGGCACGAGGATTGGGCGAACAAGCCTGACGAGCTCGATCTCAACGTTGGGGACTCCATCAAAGCCGTTGTGCGCGGCGGTGAGTTCCACACATTCACCGAAGTTCCGGAGTTTGGCCCGGGATGTATTCCATTCATCAACGGGGCCCTCGGGCTTACCGGCCCGGCACCGACCGAGGCGCAGTGCGGTGTGTTCTTCGCCACCACTGGGGTCGCACCCAACGGCCTCAGCACCCTCACCGTTTCGGGCCTTGCCGCAGGAACTCACCGGTTCATGTGCGAGATCCACCCGTGGATGCGCACCGTTGTCACTGTCGAAGGTGACGAAGACGACTGACGGCTGACGCCGCCTGTCCAAACGCCTCCGAACTTTGTCGCTGCAAACACGCTGTACGTGTGACCAGCGACAAAGTTCGCAGGAGGTGGCTAGGGGTGAGGGAAGCTCGGCTGGCGGCGGGCCGGGTGTAGCGACAGCAACTTCGTGATGCGCGCCGTGTCGACGGCTCGCATCGCATCGAGTCGTTGGCAACTCGGGCACCACACCGACACTCGGCCCCACGGACTGTCGCGTTCGTCCCAACCATCCAGCGTTGCGCCGCACAGCGGGCATGGCCGCCCGCGACGGCCGTAGATCCAAGTGTCACCAGTCTTCAACCGGCGTCCAGTGGTGTTTTGTGGCCCGCGCTCGGCGTTGGTGCGGATCAGTGCTGTGCCGGCGCCGACAAGGTCGTGCAAGCCTTCGATCGTGCCGATCGGCTGGTTCGGCGAGACCCCGCCGAGGAATGGGACTTCGATCGCGTAGATGTTGCCGAAGCCGGCGACGTTCCGTTGGTCGAGGAGTGCGGTGGCCAGAGGCGCTAGCGGCTCACGCTGCAGTCGTTCGATCACCACGTGCAGGTCGGGCGCTTCCGGGCCGCACAGGTCGGGGCCCAGATGACCGACAACACGATCCTCCTCGATCGTAGGCAGCAACTCGACGACCGGGAGATCGACGCCGGTCAGCCGTCCGCTCTCCATCCACAGCTCGATCCTGCGCCTCCATTCCGGTTCCGTCGAAGCCGGGCCGACCGTCCACGAACCGGTCATCCGCAGATGCGAGTGCAGCGTCCTTCCGTTGTCGAAGCGGATGAACAGGTGCTTGCCGTTGGCATCGACGTTCACCAGCGTGGCTCCGGCCAGGTCGACGCCTGACAGACGCGGGTCTCGTGTCACGCAGCGCAAGCACCGCTCGCCCGTGAACCGGCGGCCGATCTTCTCGGCGAGACGCCTGATCGTGTCGCCCTCCGGCATGGATGCCCACCGTACCGAGTGACCGGAGCGAGCGCATGCCTGAGGAGCCCGTGCCCGAGTTTGCGCGAGACAATCCGCGCCCGATCGAGCTTTGTCTCGCGCAAACTGGCAAACGTTGCGCGAAGGCCTGACTGGCGATTGACTCCGGCGCATGCCTGAAGGCCTTCGTCGCTTGACGACGACAGCGACAGGTCAGCACGGGGCATTCACCAAGAAACAGGCCAGAGATGCCGGTTTGACGGACGCCCAGCTTCGCAGCCGAGTCCAGAGCGGCAGCCTCGATCGACAGGGGGTTCGAACCTTCCGTAGCCCGCTCACCCCGTTGACATTCGTGGGCGACCTCACGGCGCTTGTCCTAGACATCGGTGAGCCTTGCTGGGTATCCGGTCCAACAGCTGCCGCGTTGTGGGGTTTCGACGGCTGCAAGCTGTCTCGACCCTTTCACGTCACGTTGCCACGCGAGCGACAGGTTCGGCGCCTCGGCGCGGTGGTTCATACGACTGACCTCATGCCTCTGCTGGATTGTGCTCGTTTCGATGGACTGCCCGTCATGAGCGCGACTCGCACGATCGTCGACCTGGCGCGATCCGAGCCAAACGACCGCCTGACGACGGCTCTCGACTCGGCTCTGCGCGATGGCTTGACGTCGGAGGTGTTCCTCCACAGCCGGATCGCCGATTTGCGAGGGAGCGGCCGGTACGGAATTCCTCGACTGCTCGATGTAATCGATGGTGCCGAACTCGGCCGCGGTGGACAGAGCTGGCTCGAGCGACGCTTTCTAGAACTGATCGGCAAGGCGCAGCTTCCTCGTCCTCGTACCCAACAGGTCCTGGCGCGCACCCGAGATCGAACGGTCCGAGTTGACTGTCATTTCGTGCAAGTACCGTTAGTCGTGGAGCTCCTCGGGTATCGCTGGCACCGCACGAAGGAGCAGATGGCTCGAGACGCGCAGCGACTGAATGCGTTGCAGCTCGCCGGTTACGTCGTGCTGCAGTTCACCTACGAACAGCTTGCACTCGAGCCGCACCACGTCGTCTCCGAAGTCGTTGCTGCGCTCGCGCACCTGGGCGCAGCGGCCTGAAATTCCCCGCTTCCCGCTTTGCGCGAGCCAACCCACGTTCGACAGCGCTTTGTCTCGCGCAAAGGCTGAGTGTTGGAAGGCGCGGCAGTGGGTGCCGACCCTCAGATTCCTTCGGCGGCGTCGAGGCCGGCCTCGTCGACCTCTTGCGCTGTGCCGGTGGCGAGGCGGGCGAAGATCGACGGCGGCTCGGACCACGGGTCCGGCAGTGTGCCTGCTTCCGCGTCGCGAATGGTTCGCCACACGACCTCGCTGGTGCACGGCAGGTCGATGTGGCGCACACCGAAGTGGGCAAGTGCATCGATCACCGCGTTCTGCACCGCTGGGGTGCTGCCGATGGTGCTGGCCTCGCCGATGCCTTTCGCACCGAGTGGGTTGAGTGGGGTGGGCGTCTCGGTGCTGTGCACCTCGAAGTTCGGGAACTCGGCGGCCGACGGGATGGCGTAGTCCATGAAGTTTCCGGTCAGCGGGTTGCCGTCGTCGTCGTAGATGACCTGTTCGTACAGGGTCTGGCTGATGCCGGCTGCGACGCCACCGTGCTGTTGGCCCTCGACGAGCAACGGGTTGAGCACCGTGCCGCAGTCGTCGACTGCGATGTGTCGCAGCAACGTGACCTTGCCGGTGTCCTGATCGACTTCGACGACGGCGATGTGCGCGCCGAACGGGAAGGTCGCTTCGCCCTGGTCGAAGTCGAGCTGAGCGGCGAGGCCCAACGTGCCGTCGTCGTGGTCGATGATGCCGTCGGCGTTGGCGGCAGCGGCTGCCAGCGCGGCCCAATCGAGCCCGGTCGTTGGCACACCGGCCACACCGACAGTGCCGGTGGTGGTATCGACGACGATGTCTCCGACATCGGCCTCGAGCAGATGGGCGGCGAGGTTCTTGGCCTTGTCGACGAGTGATTCGGTGGCGCGCATGACAGCGGACCCGCCGAGCTGCAAGGAACGCGACCCACCGGTGCCGCCGCCGCTGCGCACCAAGTCGGTGTCGACCGCGACCAACCGAACACGGTCGATGGGTATCCCCGTCTGCTCGCTGACGATCATTGCGAACGCGGTCCGATGACCCTGACCGTGCGCCGACGTGCCGGCCATGACTGTGGCGGATCCATCCTCTTCCACCCGTACAGCGCCGTATTCGCTGGTGGCTCCGCCGGCGGTGATCTCGACGTAGGTGGACAGACCGATGCCGAGCAGTTTGCGGTCGCCACTGGCGCGGCGCTCGGCTTGCTGCCGTCGCAGATCTTCGTAGCCGGCCCACTTGGCGACGGCGTCGAGTGGCGTGCCGTAGGCGCCCGAGTCGTAGGTGATCCCGGTGAGGGTGGTGAAGGGGAAGATGTCGTCGGCCAACAGATTGCGGCGACGGAGCTCGATCGGATCGATCCCCAACTCGATGCTGGCCTGGTCGACGATTCGTTCGAGCAAAGCGGTGGCCTCGGGTCGGCCCGCACCGCGGTAGGCACCCATCGGGGTGGTGTTGGTGGCAGCGACGACGACGTCGAACTGGATGCCGGTGAATCGATACGTGCCGTTGGACATGCGGCGCGTGCCGGCAGGCAGGAACGAACCGATGCCCGGGTAGGCGCCACCGTCGCCAACCAGGCGCACACGCAGGCCGGTGAACGTGCCGTCGCGCTTGCAGCCCAGCTCGACGTACTGGATCTGGCCGCGGCTGTGCGACAGAGCCAGCATGTCTTCGCTGCGCGTCGAGGCCCAAACGACCGGTCGCTGCAACCTCCTGGCGGCCGCTGCGACGACAACCTGTTCCGGATAGATGCCGGCTTTGCCGCCGAAGCCGCCACCGACCAGCGGGACGACGACTCGAATCTGGTCCTGCTCCATGCCGAGTGCGGTGGCCAGCAGGCGGTGCATGAGGTGCGGCATCTGCGTCGATCCGTAGACGAGCAGCCGGCCGTCGTCGTCGATGGTCGTGGCGGCACCGTTCGGTTCCATGGGTGCCACCGCGATTCGCTGGTTGACGTAGCGGCCACGCACGATCACATCGGCGTCCCCGAACAAGTCGTCGTTGACAGCATCGGTGGTCGTGAGAGCGACGTTGTTGCCATGGGCTTCGAACAGAACCGGGGCCGCTTCCGCCAGCGCGTCCTCAGCAGTGACAGCCGCTGGGAGCGGCTCGTAGTCGACAATGACCATGTCGGCCGCGTCCTTGGCCTGGGTCACCGTTTCGGCGAGCACCGCCACGATCGCCTCGCCGACGAAACGCACCCGATCCGTCGCGAGAGGCGGACGGGCGAAGTTGTCGTGCACAGTTGCCATGCTCTGGAACGGCGGGAGCCCGAGATCCTCGGCGGTCCACACCGCGACCACACCCGGCACCTCTTTGGCCGCTGCGGTATCGATCGCCGTGATTGCCGCGTGGGCCATTTCGGAGCGTACGAAAACGAGATGCAGCTGATCATCGCCGAGGACGAGGTCGCCGACGTACTTGGCCTCACCAAGCAGCAATTCGGGATCTTCAGTGCGCAGCACGCGGGTGCCAAGAATCGAACCAGCCATAGCCGCACGCTACCGGGCCACCTAAGTTACCGTCTGATGGAAAACACGGTCACCGAGGTTGTCCTCGGTCCAACGGGCGTCAGCGCGGCTGAGGTGATCGCGGTCGCTCGCGGCGGTGCCCGGGTCACACTTGCGGCGACCGCTTCTGAAGCCATCGCCCGGAGCGCGGCGATCGTCGAGGGCCTTGCCATGCAGGACGAAGCCGTCTATGGGATCTCGACCGGCTTCGGGTCCCTCGCCACCACCGTGATCCCGCCGGAGCGACGTGAGGAGTTGCAACGCGCGCTCATCCGATCGCACGCTGCCGGCATGGGCCCGCTGGTCGAGCCGGAAGTTGTGCGGGCGATGATGTTGCTGCGCGCCCGCACATTGGCAATGGGGTTCAGCGGTGTCCGTCACGTGGTCGTCGACACGATCCTGGCTCTGCTCAACGCCGACATCATCCCTGCCGTTCACGAACATGGCTCGCTCGGCGCCAGTGGCGACCTCGCCCCGCTCGCTCACGTCGGCCTGGCCCTGATCGGCGAGGGCGATTGCGCCGAAGCGATGGTCGCCGCGGGCATCGCCCCCGTCACGCTGCAAGCCAAGGAAGGTCTTGCACTGATCAACGGCACCGACGGCATGCTCGGCATGTTGGTGATGGCGCTCGCCGATCTCGATGTGCTGGTGCGCACCGCCGACATCGCAGCGGCGATGAGCGTCGAGGCGCTGATGGCAACCGATCGCGCCTTCGCCGCCGACCTCATGGCGCTGCGTCCCCACCGCGGCCAGACGATGTCGGCAGCCAACCTGCGCCGGTTGCTCGACGGCAGCCCCATCGTCGCCAGCCATCGGACGAATGACCCGCGTGTGCAAGATGCGTATTCGTTGCGGTGCGCGCCACAGGTGCACGGAGCCGCTCGCGACGCCATCGCGTTCGCCCACTCGGTTGCCGACGTCGAGTTGATGTCCGCGATCGACAACCCCAGCGTGATGCCGGACGGCCGGGTCGAGTCGTGTGGACATTTCCACGGCGCGCCGGTCGGGTTCGCCTGCGACTTCCTGGCGATCGCCGCAGCCGAGGTGGGTGCAATCGCTGAACGGCGAACCGATCGCATGCTCGACCGCACCCGCTCGCACGGGTTGCCGCCGTTCCTGGCCGAAGACGCCGGCGTGAACTCCGGACTGATGATCGCTCACTACACGCAGGCCGCGATGGTCGCCGAGAATCGGCGTCTCGCTTCACCGGCAAGCGTCGATTCACTGCCGACCTCGGCGATGCAGGAAGACCATGTCTCCATGGGCTGGGGCGCGGCGCGCAAGTTGCGTCGATCAGTTGCGAACCTCGGGCGGATCATTGCCTGCGAGATGGTCTGTGCGGCGCGTGGGATCGACCTGCGTTGGCCGGTGCGGCCGGCCGCTCCAACGGCAACAGCGGTCGCCGCGTTGCGAGAAGCGGGTGTCGGCGGCCCCGGACCGGATCGCTGGTTGTCGCCCGAG
>JANMMQ010000439.1:0-1993 GCA_031373465.1 Ilumatobacteraceae bacterium
ACACACGCTTGCCGATCACGGCCTCTTCGCCGTCGCCGACTGTCTCGTCTTCGATGACGAGATCGGCAGGTGGTTCGCTGTCGGGGATGGTGATCGTCGGTCGTTCGGCCATGGGCGCCGACCTTACTGTCGAGGGAGGTGCGTTCCAAGGAACGCGGCGGTGCCGATGATCTCGAGTTCGCCCCGGCGAGAATGGAGGGATGGCGAGGCGTTTCTGGGTGATCGGTGCCGGCGGTGTGGCCGTGCTCGCCTTCGCGTCCGCGTCGAGCGCCTGCCAGGACAGAGCGGCCACGGCGGTGACGACGCCACCCGAGTCAACAATCGGAACCTCCACCACCACGACTAGGACACCCGACACCACAGAGGCGCCAGCGAGATCGACGACGACTTCGAGCAGCACGTCGACCTCGACAACGTCGACCACAGCCTCGACGTCGACGACCACGCCCACTACAAGCACGACGGCAACCACGGACACGCGCCCCTTCAACGGGGCCGCATTCGACGCAGTCATCGCAGCAGCCACGGTCGATGTCGGAGACATCTCTGCCGGCGCATCTGTCATCCGCAACGGCACCGTCCTGCACACCGCATCGTTCGGGATGGAGAATCCATTCGAGTCCATCGTCGCTACGTCGAAGACGCGGTTTCGACTGGCGAGCGTCTCCAAGATGCTCACGTCTGTCGCGATCATGCAGTTGGTCGACGAGGGCGCGATCAAGCTCGATGAGCCGTTCGGCAAGCAGATGCATGTCGACGGACCGTTCGCCGATCCACGAGTTGCAACGATCACAGTCAGACAACTGCTCTCACACATGTCCGGGTTCAGCGCGTCTCACGGAGTCTTCTTCGGCCACGGAGTCGACACGTGGCAGCAGGCTGCGCAGAGCGCGTTGGGTCAGGTGCTGAAGTCCGATCCTGGCACGGCGTTCCAGTACAGCAACACGAACTTCTGCATGCTGGGGCTGCTCCTCGAATCGGTGACCGGCCAGCCGTTCGATGCTGCGATACGTGAGCGAGTTTTGAAGCCGATCGGGATCAAGGCGCACCTCGCGCCGACCTTCGACACTGTGCGCGGCGATGCCTTGCATGCATCTGCACCGGGACGCAACTACATGGAGGCCCTGGGTCCGGCCGGCGGTTGGGTCGCGACCCCTACTGATGTGGCGATGTTGGCTGCAGCGCTACGGGACAGTCCTTCCGGCACGCAGTTGCTCGACGCAAGGACGGTTGGCGCGATGCGCGTTCGCGTGCCTGTTCCGGTCGAGGTCCCCCCTCCCGCGAACGGCTGGAGCTATGGGCTCGGGTTGATGCTGTTCGCGGACGGTTCTTGGGGGCACACCGGCACGATCGAGTCAACCCATTCGGTGGTCGTCAATCGCCCCGATGGCTTGACTGTTTCCCTCCTGATCAGCGGGAAAAAGCCGTTCAACACCGACGCCCTGCTTCCTATGAT
Organism: Ilumatobacteraceae bacterium; assembly: GCA_031373465.1. Lineage (GTDB taxonomy): Bacteria > Actinomycetota > Acidimicrobiia > Acidimicrobiales > Ilumatobacteraceae > JAENVT01. The sequence continues at coordinate 1,457 of JANMMQ010000439.1, forward strand.
CGACCTCGCTGTGGCCGCCGCCTTCGCCGGCTAGCGGCAACGACTACGTTCGTCGCGATGAGTCAACTCGACGAGGCAATGGCGTCCGAGGCAATCCTGGCTCACCTCGACGACCTCAAGCACGACGACGTGCGCTGGCGCGACGGCCGCGCCTTCACGCTGGTGTACTACGGCGGCGAGGATGTCCTGGCCCTTGCGGAAGAGGCATACCGGCGGTACTCGTCCGAGAACGCGTTGAACACCGATGCCTTCCCCAGTCTTCGTCAGCTGCAATCTGAGGTCGTCGCGATCGTGGGTGACTGGCTGCAGGCAGGCGAGAATGGCGCAGGGTTCATGACGTCGGGCGGCACCGAGAGCATCCTGATGGCCGTCAAGGCCGCTCGTGAACGCGGGCGTAACGAGCTCGGCGTTACTCAACCCAACGTGGTGTTGCCGGCGAGCGCCCACGCTGCCTTCGAGAAGGGCTGCTACTACTTCGGGTTGGAATGTCGGCGCGTCGCCGTCGGAGCCGACTGGCGCGCCGACGTGAACGCGATG
>JANMMQ010000134.1:0-7449 GCA_031373465.1 Ilumatobacteraceae bacterium
CTCGACGATGACGAGATGCGCGTGGTGCGTTTGCTCGTAAAGGCAGGAATGATGCCTACGCTGCGTCACAGTGAGACCGACGCTGTCGCCGCCTTCTGTTGACGCCGCATACCTGGGCCGACTCGTCGAAACCGCCACTGAACACGGCATCTCCCACGTCGGTGTCTGCAATGCCGAGATCCTTGAGCGGGCTCGGGCGGAACTGTCACGTCGCAAGGCTGCAGGACTCGACGACGGGCTGCCGTTCACCTACAAGAACCCAGAGCGCTCAACGGATCCCGGCCGCGCGGTTGACGGCGCGAATGCGGTGCTCGTTGGGGCTCGCTCGTACTTCGCCGAACAATCCGAGGCACCGCCGGCTGCCCAGGGACGAGTCGCCCGCTACGCCTGGACCGACCACTACGCCCCGCTTCGAGTCGGCTTGCAGGCGGTAGCCCGACAGTTGCGCTGCGATGGGTGGCGGGCAGTCGTGTTCGCCGACGACAACTCGATCGTCGATCGAGAGGTCGCGTACCGAGCCGGCATCGGTTGGTTCGGCAAGAACGCCAACATCCTGTTGCCGGGCGCCGGCAGCTGGTTCGTGCTCGGTTGCGTCATCACCACGGCACCGCTGCCCGTTGCTGCAGAACAAACACCTGACGGCTGCGGTTCTTGTCGACGATGCCTCGACGCATGTCCCACTCAGGCGATCATCGCTCCGGGTGTCATCGACGCGGGCCGTTGTCTGGCATGGATCATTCAGAAGCCGGGGATCATGGACCGCCAGTGGAGATCGGCAATCGGCGATCGGATCTACGGCTGCGACGACTGCCAGACGGTGTGTCCGCCAACCGTGAGGTTCGCGAGCAAGCACCCGACCTTGGAGTCCGCTCTCGAGCCGTGGGTATCACTGATCGAGATCCTCGATGCCGACAATTCCGAGATCCTGCAGCGATGGGGTCGCTGGTACATAGCGGATCGCGACCCGCGGTGGGTGCGCCGCAACGCGCTGGTCGCGTTGGGCAACACGGGCTCCACCGACGATCCCGATGTGCGGCGGTGCTTGCAGACCTATCTCGCTCACGAAGACCCCGTGCTGCGCGTTCACGCAGTCTGGGCGGCCAGGCGGCTGGGCCTCGATGCGATGCTTCCACCCGGCGACACCGACCCAATGGTCGCCGAAGAGCTCGCGGTCGTGTGGTGAAGCACCTGCTCGTCACCAACGATTTCCCACCGAAGATCGGTGGCATCCAATCACTGCTCTGGGAGTGGTGGCGACGCCTGCCACCGGACTCGTTCGCGGTGCTGACCAGTCCGTACCCCGGTGCGGCTGCGTTCGATTCCGAGCAGCCGTTTCACATCGAGCGAACACGTGAACCGGTTCTGCTGCCTCACCCTTGGATGGTGACGCGCATCAACCAGATGGCAGCGCGTGTCGGCGCTGACCTGGTGGTGCTCGATCCGGCAATCCCGCTTGGTTTGGTGGGGCCTTCCCTCGACCTGCCGTACGACGTCGTACTGCATGGAGCCGAGGTCACGGTGCCCGGTCGTCTGCCCGGCACCAGGCAGGCGCTGGGCCACGTGCTGCGCGGCGCGAGGCACATCATCGCCGCCGGGACGTATCCGGCCCACGAGGCCGAGCAGGCCGCCGGCCGCCCGCTCCCGATCACCGTTGTTCCTCCGGGCGTCGACACCGACCGCTTCCGGCCGCTCGACGACACGGAGAAAGCAACGGCACGCGATCGATTCGGTGTGAGACAGGATGCGGAGCTCGTCATCAGTGTCAGCCGGCTCGTCCCACGCAAGGGCTTCGACACCGCGATCCGGGCTGCGGCGATCCTGCGTCGGTCACGCCCCGATCTGTTGCTGGCCATATCGGGCAGTGGTCGCGACGAGCGTCGGCTGCGCAGGCTCGTCGATGAGCTCGGGGCGCCGGTGCGATTTTTCGGCCGCGTTGGCAACGACGAGCTTCCCGCGCTGTACGGATGTGCAGACGTCTACACGATGCTGTGCCGAAACCGGTGGGCGGGTTTGGAGCAGGAGGGGTTCGGCATCGTCTTCCTCGAAGCGGCTTCGTGTGAAGTGCCGCAGGTTGCCGGAGATTCCGGTGGGGCGGAGGACGCGGTTGTCGACGGTGTGACCGGAGTGATGATCCGGCATGCAGACGATCCCCGCGAGGCTGCACGGGCCTTCGAGCGGCTGCTCGACGATCGTCCATTGCGAGAGAAGATGGGCTCGGCCGGGCGAGCACGAGCCGTTGAAGAATTCTCGTACGAGGGCCTGGCACGGCGCCTGGGCTTGTCCCTCGGCGCCCTGACATGATGAGCCGCGTGCAACGCGAACCGCAACTTGGCTCGCGCGTCGTACGGCTCGATGTCGCGGGAACGATTGCCTTCCTGATCGCGCTCGTGTTCGCAGTGCCCCTCAGAAATCACCGCTCTGCCCAGTTCCTCATCGGTGGTGTGTCGATGGTGCTGTTCGCGATCGGCGTGGTCACGACTCTGTTGGCGTACACGCGCGCGTTGGAACGTTCGAGGGTCGAAGAAGTCGGCGTCGCCAACCTCTTCCTGCTCACCGGAGAAACGGCGCCGAAGCCCGTTCGCCGCACGATGTCGTGGGCCCTCGCCGTGCAGATCGTCGCGGCCATCACCGGCGCCTGGATCGGAGTCGTCGGCCTGGACAAGGGCCAGCTCAATGCCCTCGCGTTCGGTGTGCTCGTGCCGATGTTCGGCGTCGGTATGAACGGCTTGTGGGCCGCCGCGAACGGCTCGTACGGTCCTCGAGTCGGGCGAACGGTGTCACCGACAGATCACGAGATCGACTAGAACAGAGCAATGGCTGACACGGCGTCACAGACGACCACGATTGCTGCTCCACCTGATCGAGTGTGGGCGATAGCGGCCGACGTCGAGCACTATCCGGAATGGGCGAAGGATGTCAAAGACGTCGTGGTGCGCGCACGAGACGACGACGGCCGCCCGACCGAGGTGGAGTTCAGAGCCTCAGCGCTGGGCCGCAGCACCCACTACACCTTGCGCTACGACTACAGCGACGCCCCGGCCGTGCTGGCGTGGAGCATGCTTCGTGGCGACATCATGAGAACGATCGACGGGGCGTACCACTTCTCGCCGACGACGGATGGTGGCACCGAAGTGCGCTACGACTTGGTCATTGATCTCGTCGTGCCGTTGCCGGGCTTCGTCAAGCGTCGAGCCGAGGTGCGGATCCTCAACACGGTTCGTGAGCTCAAGGTCCGCGCCGAATCGTGAGCCGACGGCGCATTGGTATCGACGTCGGCGGTACCAAATGCCTCGGAGTCGTGCTGGATGACGACGGCGAGGTCATCGAGGAGCAACGCCGGCCGACACCGCCCGGGACCGAGGCGTTCGTCGATACTCTTGCCGAGCTCGCGGGCGCTCTCGGCGTCACCGATTCCTTGGGTATCGGCGTGCCCGGCATGGTCACCAGAACCGGGGTGATCAAGGCATCACCCAACCTGATCGACATCATCGATTTCGAGGTGGGCAGGATGCTGTCGGAACGACTCGGCTTCCTGGTCGATGTCGGCAACGACGCCACCTGCGCGGCCGCGGCGGAGTGGAAGGTTGGCGTGGCGCGCGGTGTCACCGACATGGTGATGGTGACCCTCGGTACGGGCATTGGCGGGGGAGTCGTGGCTGGTGGCCACCTCATCCGTGGGGCCAACGGGTTCACCGGTGAGATCGGCCACATGGTCGTCGATCCCGACGGCTTGCCGTGTCCGTGTGGTCGCCGCGGTTGCTGGGAGCGATACGCGTCGGGAAGTGGTCTGGCCCGTCTCGCCCGCGAAGCGGCCATCGGGAAGCGCCTGCGCCGCGTGCTGCAGCTAGCGGGCGGGGATCCCTTCAATGTCCGCGGCGAGAACGTGCAAGCGGCGGCTCGCGAGGGCGACGCCGAGGCACTCGGTGTGATCGACCTGTTCGGATATTGGGTCGCGCTCGGGTTGAACAACCTCACCAACCTGCTCGACCCGCAGATGTTCGTGCTCGGCGGCGGCCTCGCCGCATCGGGAGACCTCTACATCGGACCGATACAGAAGTGGTTCACCGAACTGCTCTATGCCCCCGACTATCGACCACACCCACAGCTTGTCTTCGCCTCCCTCGGCGAACGAGCCGGCGCCGTCGGCGCGGCCCTGATGACCGAGTTGCGCTGACCCGTTGGCAGCGCGAATTCAGGAGCGATTGGCGCGTGCCGTGGTTCGCCGCACGACCAGGCTCGGCGACATGATCACATCGCTGAGCTCGCCACGTTCGTTGAGCGCATCGATGAGCATGCCCGCGGCGGCGGCACCCATTTCCCGTCTCGGCTGATCGATCGTGGTCAGTCCGATGTGGTTCAACGCAGCGAGCGAAGTGTTGTCGAAGCCAACGATGGAAACATCGTCGGGCACGACCAGGCCTCCGCGTTCGATGACGTCGATCGTGCCGACCGCCGAGAGATCGTTGGCGGCGAAGATCGCTGTCGGCACGGAACCGCGCAGCAGCTTGTCAGCTCCGTGAGCGCCGGCTTCTTCCGTGAAATCACCGGCGATGACCTGGGCATGCTCCGCGAGTCCGAGCGAGCGCATTGTCCGCAGATAGCCAGTGCGCCTCGGCGCCGCGCCCGCACCTTTCCCACCGTCGATGTGGGCGATGTGTCTATGGCCCAGTTCGTGAAGATGCTCGACGGCAAGACGGGCGCCGTGCGCATCGTCAGTCGTCACTGAACCGAACCCAACCTTGGTGAACGCGCGCCCCACGGAAACAAGTGCCACCTCACCGGCGACAGCGTCGAGCCTGGCCGCGGGAAGCCGGCAGCCCGCCACGATGATGCCGTCCACGCGCGATGCGAGAAAGGTGTCGAGGGCGCGGGATTCCAAGCGCGTGCTGCGCCGGCCGCTGGCCAGGATGAGCTGATATCCGTGTAGCTCTGCGGAGGCGTGGATGCCATCGGTGACCTCGGCGAACCACGGGTTGTGCAGGTCGTTGAGCAGAACCCCGATGGTCATCGTCTTACGCGCGGCTAGATTCCGAGCCATCAGGTTCGGCCGGTACCCGAGCTTCGAGGCGGCATCCGTGACGCGCTTGCGGGATTCGTCGCTGACCCGCGGAGAAGCACGCATGACCAGGGAGACCAACGCCCGCGAAACGCCCGCGATCTGAGCCACGTCTTCCAAGGTCGGAGCACTGTTTCGTCTCGGGTTCGGCACCGCGGTCAAGCTAGTTCACTTGACACCTTCGCTGAGACGTCTACAGTTAGAGCGCTCTAACCGACGAGGGGACAGAATGATCGACCGCATTGCCGCAGCACCGATCTCGTGGGGCATCTGCGAGGTACCCGGCTGGGGTCTGCATTTGTCGCCGAGCCGCATCCTCGGCGAGATGTCGGAACTGGGCATCACCAAAACAGAGTTGGGCGCTCTCGGCTGGCTGCCCGACGACCTCACCGAACTGCGGTCTCTGCTCGCCGAAACGCACATGTCGATCCTCGGAGGCTTCGTGCCGTTGGTGTTGCACCACGGCTCTTCTCATCCGGGTTCGATCGACGCAGCGCATGCCGCAGCAAAGACGCTCAGCGATGCCGGCGGTCAGTACTTCGTCGCCGCGTTGATCTCCAGCATGGAGTCGTGGGAGCGCACTACCCTCACTGCCACGGAGTGGTCGAACCTGTTCGAGGGGATCGCCGAAACGGAGAAGGTGGCGGCCGAGTACGGGCTGAAGCAGGTGGTGCATCCTCACGTCAACACACTGATTGAGACCGCCGAAGAGTTCGAGCGTTTCCTCGACAATTCCGCAGCGCCTTTCTGCCTCGACACGGGTCATCTCTTCATCGGTGGCGCCGATCCAGTAGCCATAGCCGAACAGCACGGGGACCGAGTTGGCCTGGTCCACGTCAAGGACGTCGACAAGGAAGTCTCCGACAGATTCCGTGCCGGAGAGTTCGATTGGATGGGCGCGATTCAGCACGGTTTGTTCCCATCCGCGGGTTCGGGCGATGCGCCGATCGCTGCTACGGTGCGAACACTCGCAGAATCTGGCTATGCCGGTTGGTATGTGTTGGAACAAGATGTTGCCCTGACCGATGGCGAACCGCCGATCGGCCAGGGCCCGGTGCATGGTGTTCGCAAGAGCATCGAGTACCTCAAGTCGCTGTCTGGGTAACCAGACAGTCGAAAAGCCGGCTTGCGCCGGCATAAACCGTCACTCCTAGAGGGGGAAAGAAGAACACATGAAGAAGACCCGTTACGTCTTCGCATCGCTTGCAGCGTTCGCCTTGTTGGCGACCGCTTGCGGCAGCGACAAGAAGTCAACCAGCACGGCCGCACCGGGTGCCACGAGTGCAGCCGCAACATCGGCCGCACCTGCTGACACGTCTGCAGCAACCACGGCAGCACCCGCCGACACGTCATCAGCCGACACGGTCGACGTGACCGCTGGGCAGGATGTCACCATTGCTGTTATCACCCACGGCGACAACGGCGTGTTCTGGTCAGTGTTCCAGAAGGGCGCCGAGGATGCCGGCAAGGCGCTGGGAATCACGGTCAAGTACCAGGGCGCGAACAACACGGGTACCGACCAGGCAGCGATGATCAACCAGGCCGTCGCCGACGGTGTTGACGGTCTTGCCGTCTCGCTCGCCGACCCCGACGCTGTACGCGATGCTGTGAAGTCGGCTGTCGACGCAGGCATCCCGCTGGTCACCACGAACTCGGGTTCCAACCTGTACAAGGAGTTCGGTGCGTTCACCCACATCGGCCAGGACGAGTTCACAGCTGGTGCAGGTGCTGGCGAGAAGTTCAACGCTGCCGGCGCCAAGGTGCTGCTGTGCGCCAAGCAGGAGCAGACCAACACCGGTCTCGACGCACGTTGCGACGGTGCCAAGAGCACGTTCAAGGGCAAGTTCCTGACGCCAATCACAACATCCGGTGATGCTTCTGGCAAGCAGCAGGCCGACATGAAGGCGGCCATCGACTCCGACCCGACGATCGACGCAGTGTTCGGTGTCGGTCCGGTCATCGCCCACGACACAGCAGCAGCTGTGAAGGAACTGGGTCGCACCGTCACCGTTGGTGGCGTGGACCTGTCGCCTGACCTGCTGAAGGACATCGCCGCCGGCGACGTGCTGTTCACCATCGACCAGCAGCAGTACCTGCAGGGTTACATCTCGGTGGTCGCGTTGTTCCTGGCCGCCACGAACCAGAACACCCTGGGCGGCGGCCTGCCGATCAACACCGGCCCCGGCTTCGTCACCAAGGACAACGCCGACGCTGTCTCGGCACTTGTCGACAAGGGCACCCGCTGAGTCAAAACTGAAACATCGAGGTGGCGGGCCCCCCGATGCGCCCGCCACCCCACGCCGATCGAAGGGAAACCCGTCAACGTCGGTAGGCGTCTCAACCTTGGCCATGGTTATAGAGTCAGAATCATGAGGCCCCGGGGGGGCCCAGAC
>JANMMQ010000156.1:0-4143 GCA_031373465.1 Ilumatobacteraceae bacterium
ACGGCGTGATCACGGCGGTCGGTCGATCAACCGACGAACAGCCGCGAGCCGACGAGACCATCGACGCGGCCGACTGCCTCGTTACGCCCGGACTGATCAACACCCACCACCACCTGTTCCAGAACCTGACGCGCGCGTATCCGCCGATGACCGACAAGCCGCTGTTCGGCTGGCTGCAATCGCTGTACCCACTGTGGCGAGCCATCGACGAGGAGGCCGTCTACGCCAGCGCGTTCGTCGGCCTGGCCGAGCTCGCGCTCAGCGGGTGCACCACGTCCGCCGACCATCTGTACTTGCACCCACGCAACGCAGGCGACCTGCTCTCCGCCGAGATCGCCGCGGCATGCGAGATCGGCATGCGATTTCACCCGACGCGGGGATCGATGTCGTTGAGCGAGAAGGACGGCGGCCTGCCCCCCGACGACGTGGTTGCCGACGACGACGAGATCCTTGCCGCGTGCGAGCAGGCTGTCGCGACGCATCACGATCGAGAGCACGGCGCGATGGTGCGCGTCGCCCTGGCACCGTGCAGCCCATTCACCGTCACCGAGAACCTGATGATCCGGTCGGCAGAGCTCGCCGAGCGCCTCGGGGTGCGGCTGCACACCCACTTCGCGGAGAACGCTGAAGATGATGCGTTCTCGCTGAGCCGCTTCGGGTGCCGGCCGATGGAGTACCTCGAGCGGACCGGCTGGTGCAGCGATCAAACCTGGGTGGCCCACTGTGTGACGCCCAACGAGGCTGAGATCAGCAGGCTCGGCGTTGCCGGGGTCGGTGTCGCCCATTGTCCGAGCAGCAACCTGATCCTCTCCTCCGGCATCGCGCCGGTCGTGCGATTACGTGCGGCGGGCGTGCCGGTAGGGCTCGGTGTGGACGGGTCGTCGTCGGCCGACAGCGCCTCGCTGTGGCTGGAGGCACGGCAGGCGATGCTGCTCGCCAAGCTCCGCGATGGGGCACCTGCCGGCACGGCGCGCATGGCTCTCGAGTGCGCGACCGTGGGTGGCGCTGCATGTCTCGGGCGCAGCGGCGAGCTCGGCGTGATCGAACCCGGCGCGGTCGCCGACCTGGCCGTGTGGCGTCTGGCCGGGCCGATGTTCGCCGGAGCACTCGCTGACCCCATCGAGGCCTGGGTGCGCTGTGGACCGGTCTGCGCGTGGCACACGATTGTCAATGGTCAGTTCCTAGTCCGTGAAGGCAACGTCGTGCACAGCGATCTCGATCACATGTTGCGAACCCACGCCCGGCATGCCGCACGGATACAAAACTTGGCCGGCTGATGCCACAGGTTCTGCAAGCGTTCCTCGTCGCGTTCGGCGTCGTCTTCCTCGCCGAGTTGCCCGACAAGACGATGTTCGCCACGATCGTCCTGTCGACCCGTTACCGGCGCCCAGTCGCGGTCGTGATCGGGGTGACGCTGGCGATGATCTTCCACTCGGTCCTCGCCGTCGCCGTCGGCGAAGCGTTGCGACACCTACCGCGTGCGCCGACGCAACTCGGTGTTGCCGCCCTGTTCATCGTCGGTGGGCTGTTGTTGCTTCGTGGTGGCGGCGCTGATGACGAAGTCGTTGCAGCGCCGGTCCACTCGGCATGGGGGGTCATAGGCCGATCGGCATTGATCATCGGCGTCGCCGAGTTCGGTGACTTCACCCAGCTCGCTACGATCGGAATCGTCGCCGATCGCGGCTACCCGGTAGCGGTTGCCGCCGGCTCGATCGCAGCTCACGCGGTGGTGGCGGTCCTGGCCGTCTTGTCCGGCCGATGGTTGGAGCGACGACTGCCGGTGCGAACCGTGCAGCGTTCAGCTGGCGTGCTGTTCATGGTCTTCGGCGTGCTCACGGCAATTTCCGCGATCCGTGGTTGACGCCATTCCGGCGACCTCATCGGCCAGACTGGTCCTATGTATGTCAGCCGGCGAACACTTCTGCGCGCCGGTGCATCGACAGGATTGCTCGCCCTGCTGGCCGCGTGCGGCAATGGCGGCGTGCACTCAGCGGCCTCCAACCAGAACGGCGCTGGCCCGGCCTCACCGACCGGGGTGGGCAAGCTGCCTGCCCCCCAGGTCACCCGCACCAAGTTCGCCATGGTCGGCGACTCGATCACCAAGGCTTCGTCCAGAGCACTGACGGCCGTCCTCGGCAACGCGGGTTACACAGACATCACGATCGAGGCGGAGGTCAACCGACGCATCACGGTCGGCGATGGCAAGGGTGAGCCGTTGTCCGGCGTCAAGACGTTGTTCACGATGATCTCCGACGGCATCGAGCCGGACGTGTGGGCGATCGCGATGGGCACGAACGACGTCGGCAAGTACGACAACCCCGAGGCGTATGGCGCGATGATCGATCAGATGCTGGCGATGCCCGATTCCAAGGTCCCGATCGTGTGGGTCGATGTCTACAACCCCAAGCAACTGCCTGGGACGAAGATGTTCAACGAGGTGCTGCGCCAGCGCGCCGACGCCCGAGGCAACACCGCGGTTCTGTCGTGGTTCGACCTTGCGTCGAATCCGAAGGAGAAGATCCTCCGCGACGACCACGTCCACCCCAACGAAAAGGGAACGCTGGTGTTCGCCGATCTGGTCTCGTCCGCACTGACCTGAGCGTTGGCGGGCTCGGCTGCCTACGAGCCCCACCGGCTCTGGCCGAAGCGATAGCCGACCGAGCGCACGGTTTGGATGAGGTTTGCCTGCTCCTCGCCGAGCTTTGCCCGGAGGCGCCGCACGTGAACGTCGACGGTGCGGGCCCCTCCGTAGTACTCGTAGCCCCAGACCCGCGACAGCAGGATCTCACGCGTGAAGACCTTGCCTGGATTCTGGGCAAGGAACTTCAGCAGTTCGTACTCCATGTACGTGAGATCCAGCGGGCGGCCCTCGATCGATGCTTGATACGTCTCGACGTTGAGGGCGAGACCGCTGTACTCGATCGCTTCGTTCTTGACCTGGGCGAAGCCCTGGAACAGCAGGTGCCGCAATCTGGCCTCGACCTCGATCGGGTGGAACGGCGTGAGGCAGAAGTCGTCGTAGAGGTCGTCGCGCAGCTCCAACTCACCGAGCTGTGCACCCGTGAGCAGCAAGAGCAGCGGGGTCGGCTCGTCGCGTTTGCGCAACGCCCTGCAGAACGCCCACGCTCCCTCCGGGTCCGAGTCGCAAGCGACGATCGCACCGGCCCACCCTGGCGCCGGCTCGTGGGTTCCGGCGTCCTCCGGTGAAGAGACCGCCTTCCACCGGTAGCCGCCGAGGTCGAGCGTGCGTGCCAGGTCCGGCGGCGGCGGTTCCGGATAGACGACGAGTTGCTCCATCACGGCCGCTACAGCGCTCGCAGATATCTGTCGTGCTCGAAGGCACTGACGTGCGTCTTGTAACTGCGCCACTCACTGCGCTTGTTGCGCAGGAACCATTCGAAGATGTGCTCGCCCAGCGCTTCGTGCACGAGGGCCGACTGCTCCATGACCTTCAGCGAATCGCTGAGCGATTGCGGCAACAGGTCGATGCCGAGCTTGTTCAGCTCGGCGTCACTCATCTCGAACAGGTTACTGTCGGCCTCCGGCGGAAGTTCGTACCCTTCGGTGATGCCGCGCATTCCGGCGGCGAGCATGACGGCGAACGCCAGGTACGGGTTGCAGGCAGGGTCGGGCGAGCGGAACTCGATCCGGGTCGCGCTGGGGTTACCGCGCTTTGCGATCGGCACCCTCACCAACCCGCTTCGGTTGTTGCGGGCCCACGTAACGTGGACGGGAGCCTCGAAGCCGGGCACCAGTCGCTTGTAGCTGTTGACCGTTTGGTTCGTGATGGCGGTGATCTCGGCGGCGTGGCGCAACAGCCCGGCCATGAACTGCTTGGCGGTCGGCGACAGGTTGTAGCTGTCGTCGGCTGAGAAGAACGCATTCTCGTCGCCGTCGAACAGGGACAGGTGCACGTGCATCCCGCTGCCCTGCACGCTCTCGAGGGGCTTGGGCATGAAGGTGGCATGAACACCTTGGCTGGCAGCTACCTCTTTGACCACGAGTCGGAACGTCATGATGCTGTCGGCCATGGTCAAGGCGTCGGTGTGGCGCAGGTCGATCTCGTGCTGGCTCGGGGCGTCCTCGTGGAAGCTGTACTCGACCGGGATGCTCATGGTCTCCAACGTGCGGATCGTCTGCTTG
>JANMMQ010000159.1:0-3713 GCA_031373465.1 Ilumatobacteraceae bacterium
CCGATGATCTGCATCGCCTCGGTGATGGGGATGCCGGCCTTGACGAAGACGGCGAGCTGGCGCGTGAAGTGCATCAGCTCCTTCTTCTTGACCTTCTCCTTCGTCAGTTCGAAGTCGAGCGCGCCCCGCTTCTCCTGGATCTTCACCGGATATAGGTTCTGATCCAACAGCCCGGCGCGAGCGTCGCCGAGCGTGTCGGCTTTGGTCACGCCTTCGACGGACGCTCCAGTGGCGTCGATAGCGGCATATGCGAACCTTGGCATGTTTGTGGCTCCTAGTTGGCGTACAGGGTCTTGATGACTTCGTGGACTGTGGTGACGTCGTTCTCGACCAAGGCCATTCCTTCGCGCAACATCGTGCGCATGCCTTGAGCGACTGCTAGCCGACGAAGCTCTTCTGTCGTGGCCCATCCAACGATCAGACGACGCAGTTCGGGTGTGATCCGCAAGAGCTCGTACACGCCGATGCGGTCGCGATAGCCGGTGCCGGCGCAGTAGTTGCAGCCCGTACCGTGGAAGAACTGCGACTTGTCACTGCCGCCGGAGTGTTGGCGGAAAGCCGCCAGTTCATCGGCACCGGGCGAGTAGGGCTCCTTGCACGAGTCGCAGATTCGACGCAACAGCCTCTGACCGATGACGCCGACGACTGCGGAGGCGATCAGGAAGGCCTCGATGCCCATGTCGAGGAACCGGTGCAGGGCCGCGACGGAGTCAGTGCCGTGCAAAGACGACAAGACGAAGTGACCGGTGAGAGCAGACTGAACAGCGATACGGGCTGTATCGGCATCTCGGATCTCACCCACGAGGATGACATCCGGATCTTGACGAAGAATTGCTTTTAGGCCCGTGGCGAACGTCAGCCCGGCTTGTTCGTTGGTCTGGATCTGGTTGATACCAGGGAAGACGTATTCGACGGGATCCTCCACTGTCGTGACGTTCATCCCACTCGAGTTGACTTCGAGCAGCGATGCGTAGAGCGTCGTCGTCTTGCCGGCTCCAGTGGGGCCTGCGCAGATGACCATGCCGAACGGCGAGTGGATCATCTTCGAATAGTGCAGGTACGTCTCGCGTGGGAAGCCCAGCTCGGCGAGACCGATCATCGACCGGCTCTTGTCGAGAATACGCATGACGACCTTCTCGCCGAAGACGGTGGCAACGCTGGCCACGCGAACGTCGACGTCCTTGCCGTCGATCACCGTCGAGAACTGCCCGTCCTGCGGCTTGCGCTTCTCGACGATGTTCATACCGCTCATGATCTTCAGACGGCTGGTCAGCGCCGAGTGCGCGCTGATCGGCAAGCTGAACGCCTCGATCAAGTGACCGTCGATGCGAAAGCGAATTCGCATCTTCTCGTCGAGTGGTTCGATGTGGATGTCGGACGCGCGGTCGCGCATCGCCTGGCTCACGATGCGGCTCACCAGTTGGATGATCGGCGCCTGATCGTCGAGGCTGACCTCTGCGGCCGACGCAGCGGCCTTGCTCTGGTCATCTCCGACTTCGAAGGTCCTGACCAGTTTGTCGATCTCGTCGTCGGCACGGTATGTGCGATCGATGAAGGTACGGATCGTGGCTGGGTCCGCAACGGTCCAACGAACGGGCCGACCTGCCGCAGCCTCGACGGCGCGGCGCCTGGCCGGGCTCGGATCGGCGGCGATGACGACGATCGCCCCGTCCTCCTCGGCGATGCCGATCACACAATGGGCCCGGACGATCTTCTCGTCGAGAAACCCCTTTGCATTGTCGGGCAGCAAGATCGCCTTCGAGTCATTCGCTGGCACTTCTGTGACTTCGGCGATGGCCTGTGTCAGCTCGGAGCGGCCGACACCGAAGCGGCCGAGCATGATGTCGGCGAACTGCAGCAGATCACCATTGGCCGCCGCAAGCGCCGTCGCCAAGTTCTCGGCGGTGAGGTGTTGACCGTCGACCAGCCGCTGGCCGACACCCATGCATTCGGCTGCTGATTCGCCGACGATCGGTGCCGGCATCTGTGGACGCGGCAGCGAGGGTGCGGCCTCTGTTGGATCTTTTGTCTTCTGGAACAATGCCATGGTGCCCGTCTCCCGCCAGTGGGGCGTTACCAGCTCTTCGTCAGTACGACGAGTAGCTGGGCTCGGTTGATGTACTTTCGCTGCCCGCCGGCTGCGTTGAGTTGTTGTTGTGGTGGTTCGATGCCGACAATCCGTCACCGTTGTTCGCTTCGACCTTGCGGACGAATTGGTTCGGGTTGAGCTCGAGCAATGCCCGCTCGATCTCTTCCAGCCGGTCGAGCTGCACTGCCTCGCTCACGTCCATGGTGTCGGCAAGCTGGGCTTCGATCTCGGCCATGCGCAACGAGGTTGCGTCGAACTTCTCGTCCTGCGTGGCGATGAACCGATCGACTTCGATGCGTACGAGCATCGCTTCGCCGACTGCGCTGGACAGTTGCTCCTTGACCGCGTTGATCGCCTCTTCGTCGACCTTGGCGACGTCGGCGGCGAGCAGATCCATGCGATCCCCCGCCTCGAGCAGCTTGGCTTCGAGGTCAACGATCCGCTTGGACAGTGCACCCATGGCGTCGTCGAAACCTGCGCCGACTCGGCCGATCGTGGCTTCGAGGTTGGCGATCTTGACGCCGTTGTGGTCGTTGATCCGCTCTTCCATCGCCAGGGCGCGATCGACCATCTTCATGTCGATGGCATCGACGCGCTGCGACAGGATCTGTCCGTGCTCGGCCAGCTGCCTGGCCACGTCGGCTTCGGTCTGGTCGAACAAGCCACGAAGGTCGCCGAGGCGCTGCTCGACCGCACGTGTCACGGCTTGATCGCCGTCGTCCATTCGCCGGTACAGCGCCGCGACCGTTTCGTTGATGTGCGTGACGATCGACGCCGCTTGCTCGTCGAAGCGCCGGCTGCTCTTGTGCAGTTCGTCGATCTGCGTCTCGACCGCAGCGGTCTTGTGTTCGAGGTAGTCACGCAACCCGCGGCTCACAACCGCGAACTGAGCCGGCAGCTCGGCCTGCACCAACGAGGGAAGGCTGGCCAGCTTGCCGTTGATCGTGGTCAAGGTCTGGTGCTGATGATTGGCGAACTCGGCGAGGCGCTCTTCCAACGCAGCCTGCAAGGCGCTCTGGTAGCGGTCATTGGCCTGCTGGTTGCCGTCGAGACGGGTGGTCAGGGCCTCCAGTTGTTCGACGAACTCGGCTTGCAACTCGAGGCGCGCGACTTCTGCGGCCTGCCGTGTTGCCTCGACCTGTCGCGACATCGTCGACATGTACTGCGTCAGTTGCCGTTCAACCGCCCCGGCAATGCTCGCCGCCAATATTTCGGTGGTCGACGGGGCTGCCGCCGCAGGCGTGGGCGGCGGCGGTTCACTGGGAGCCGCAGGCGCCCATACAGGAGTCGTCGGAAGTTCGTTCGCCACGGACAATTCATCGGCCGAACTTGCCCCAATCTTGAGAGATCTTTGCCGACTACGGTGGCCGTGTGCGTGTCCATTTGATCGATGGAACCTATGAATTGTTCCGCCAACATTTCGGTTCGGCAGCCCATCACACCGACGCTGTTCCCTACGCAGCGACCATCGGCGTCGTGGCATCGACCTTGCAACTGGTCAACGAGGGCGCGACACACCTGGGGGTCGCCAGTGATCACGTGATCGAGAGCTTCCGCAACGACATGTGGGCCGGTTACAAGACCAGCGCAGGCATGGATCCCGACCTCCTGGCACAGATCCCAC
>JANMMQ010000446.1:0-7704 GCA_031373465.1 Ilumatobacteraceae bacterium
TGTTCGCAGTTGTCGAACACGATGAGGGTCGATGAGCTACCGATGGATGTGGCGATTGTCTCGGCAGGTGTCTGACCGGTGGGCTGCGAGAGCCCGAGGGACTTGACCACATGAAACGCCAGCGAGGCGCTGTCGGCCACGGGGGAGAGCGCGACGAAACGAACCGACTCGACCGACTGCCCCACGGCTTCGGCAGCGATCTGTAGCGAGAGGCGCGTCTTGCCGATGCCCCCCAGACCGCGCAAGGTCACGAGTCGATTCGATTCGAGCAATTTCAGGACGTCGGTGATCTCGTCATCGCGGCCGACGAATCCGCTGAGTTGCATCGGAAGGTTTGCTTGCTTGCGATCGAGAGAGCGCAACGGAGGAAAGTCGCTGTCGAGGCCGTCTATCACGACTTGCCACACGTGCTCCGGCGCTGAAAGATCCTTCAGGTAGTGCAACCCGAGGTCTACGACTTCGACCTCGGCGCATTCAAGACGGACGTCGTCGGACAGCAGCAGCTGACCCCCATGACCGGTCGCCATGATCCGCGCCGCTCGG
Source organism: Ilumatobacteraceae bacterium (assembly GCA_031373465.1). Taxonomy (GTDB): domain Bacteria; phylum Actinomycetota; class Acidimicrobiia; order Acidimicrobiales; family Ilumatobacteraceae; genus JAENVT01. Next base: position 544 of record JANMMQ010000446.1, read on the forward strand.
TTCACCGCCGAGCCGAAGTAGTTACCGTCGCGCAGGTTCGCAAAGCCGACATGGATTGCCATCCGGGCCTTGATCGTGATCGGCCTTGGCCACGGCTCGTCGGCGATCACCCGCTGGAGCTCGGTGGCAGCGGCAACGGCATCGGCGGGGCGAGCGAAGGCCGCGGCGAAGCTGTCGCCCGCGGTGGAGAAGACGACCCCGTCCCATCGTTCGATCGAATCGACCATCAGCTCGTCGTGTCGTGCCACGGCAAGATGCATGAGTTCGGGATGAGCATCCCACTGCCGCGTCGAGCCCTCGAGGTCCGTGAACAGGAGCACGACCCGCCCACTCGGCATGGTCCGAATGTAGCTCAGCTCGTTGCGCGTCGACGTCAGGCATGTGGTTGAGTAGCCGCCGGATACCGCAATGCTGTAGTCCGGATGAGGAGTGAGGGAGTGAAGGAGCGAGGGGAGCGATGGGTATGCACGACGATCCGGGGTGGGCGATCGACTGGAAGATGATCCCGCTGGCGTTTGAACCCCAGATGGCTGTCCGTCGCATGTCGTCGACGAAACGAAACCTCTTGCGCGACCAGGATGCGCTCTCGCTGCGAGGGTGCGCAGAGTCTCTTGTGGCTGCACTGCGCCAGCCGCGGACCTACGCGCCGAACCGCTGAGATGACGCCTGAATCATTTGCCGCTGCCCGGGGCGATCTCGATCGGCTGGTGGCACTGCGGTCGCATCAGCGTCAGTGCTCGATCTCGTGGGGAGTTGTCGCCAACGGCGAGTTGGTGTTGACGGGTGCCACTGCCTGCGAGCCGGACCCGTTGCCGACCAAGGACACGGTTTTTCGAATCGCGTCGATGACGAAGAGCTTCACCGCGTCATCGATCTTGATCCTTCGCGATCGTGGTTTGCTGCGACTCGACGATCCCGTTGCCGAGATTGCACCCGAGTTTGTAGCGGTGGTCGGCCCGACCGCCGACTCGCCACCAGTCACCGTTCGGCACCTGCTGTCGATGGCAGGTGGCTTGGCAACCGACGACGCTTGGGCCGACCGCCATCTCGACATCACCGACGATGGGCTCGATGCATTGCTGTGGCATGGCGCGACGTTTGCGTGGGCACCTCATTCGTGGGGTGAGTACTCGAACGTCGGCTTCGCCATGTTGGGCCGTGTGATCCGCCGGGTCTCGGGGGAGCGGGCCCAGGACTTCATCACCGAAAATCTCCTGCGGCCACTCGGCATGGCTCGCACGACGTGGGTGCAACCCGACCACGACGACTGGGCCAGGCCGTACGTCGTGCAGGACGAGCAACGCGTTGCGGAGCTGCCTCCGCTAGCCGATGGAGCGATTGCGCCGATGGGTGGGCTGTGGTCGTCCGTGTCGGATCTCGCTCGCTGGGTCGCATGGCTGGCCGATGCATTCCCGGCTCGCGACGACCCGGACGGCGAACCCCTCCGGCGAGCGTCGCGTCGTGAGATGCAACAGGTGCAGCGGGCGTTTCCGACGACGCAAACGGCGGCGGCCGGCGAGGCCGACGAGGCGACACCGGAGAGGATCGACGGCGGCGGATACGGCTTCGGGCTGTTCGTCACCCACGACCTCCGCTTCGGACATTTCGTCACCCATTCGGGGGGCTTGCCCGGCTATGGATCCAACATGCGTTGGCTTCCCGGCCGTAGCGTCGGGGTGATCGCCCTTGGCAACTCGACATACGTGCCGATGTCGATGATGGCCAGGAGGATGGTGGAGATAGTCGATGATCACGGGCTCGTGCCGGCGGCGTCCTGCCGGCCGAGCGCAGCGTTGCTCGATGCAGCGCGACGCCTCGCAGAACTCCTCTCCTACTGGACCGACGGTGCCGCGATCGAGCTGTTCGCCGACAACGTGGCACTGGACCAGCCGTTCACCCGGCGCGCCGAACAGGCCGGTGAGCTCACGGCAACACACGGAACTCTTTTCGTCGAATCCGTGGCAGCAGTCACACCGATGCGCGGACGGGCGACAATGCGCCACGCCGACGGCACAGAGCGATTGTTCGATATCGAGCTATCACCGCTGGTGTCACCGCGACTTCAGCTCTACGAGCTCGTCGACGGGTAGGGATTCGGGCGATCTCGCCCTACCCTAAACAAGTCCGCAATTCGAGCCGCATGAGGTCGTGTGTGAAGTTCAAAAAGGGCGACACCGTCATTTACCCGCAGCATGGCGCGTGCATCGTGCAGGGAACCAAGAAGATGGAAGCGTTCGGCGCAACGCAGGAGTACCTGATCCTGCGCACCGTCATCAACGAGATGACGCTGTCGGTGCCGACGCTGAAAACCGATGAAGTCGGCGTGCGTCCGCCGGTCAACGCGGACGAATTGGAAGACCTCGTTTCGGTACTTTCGAAGCCGGATCCCCGCGTGCCTTCCAACTGGAGCCGCAGGTTCAAGAACCACCAAGAGAAGTTGAAGAGCGGCGACGTCTACCAGGTGGCCGAAGTGGTCCGAAACCTCGCAGCGCGCAACCGCGATGCGTCGCTCTCGGCAGCTGAGCGAACCATGTACGACCGGGCCCGGATCAACCTGATCAGCGAGATCGCCCCGGCTTTGAAGGTCAGCGCAGAGGACGCCGAGAAGTACCTCGACGAGGCGCTGGCCAAGGGCGTGCTGAAGCCACCGAAGGAAACGAAGAAGAAAGCCTGATTCTGAAGCCTGATCCTGCAGTCTGAACACGTGCGGCGATGTGTCAGCGCACTCGAGGCATCACGATGAACGGCCACGGCGAAGGCACTTCGCCGACGGGTACCTCGATCACGACCGGCCCGTCATGAGCCATTGCCGTGCGCAGCGCGTCGCCGAGCAGGTGCGGATCCCCGGCGCGAAGACCGAGGCAACCGAAGCTCTCGGCGAAGGCGACGATGTCGGGATTGACCAGGGTCGAAGCGATGGTCCGCTCGACCCCGAAGCGCTCCTTCTGGATACGGCGGACATTGCCGTAGGCGTTGTCGTTGAACACCACCATGATTGCGCCGATGTGGTGTTGCACCGCGCTGGCTAACTCGGTTGCGGTGAACAGGAACCCTCCGTCACCGATGATCGCCGCCACCGTTCGGTCGGGGGCGCCGGCCTTCGCCCCGATCGCCGCAGCAACGCCAGCGCCCAGCGTTCCGGCGAAGCCGGTCGAGAGGTATGTCCGCGGCCGGCGGAACTGGTATGCGAAATGAGCGACGAACGTCATCTGCGTCGCATCCTCGACGAGGATCGCATCCTCGGGGAGGGCGTCGCGGATCGCGGCGAGGTATGACAACTGCGGCTCGAGATCGGCGATGTCGTTGTAGAACTCGGAACGGGCTGCGCCCAGCTCGGCGCGTCGGTCCGGCCGCTTGAGGTCAGCGAGCCGGTCGACGAGCAGCGGTACCACCTCGGCGGCGTCGCCATGGATGCCGAGTGCTCCGATCCCGTGGCGATCCAGCTCGTCGGCGTCAGTGTTGATCTGGATCAGGTCGAGGCCGGACGTGCCCCACTGCAGCAGCGGGAACTCGATGCGCGAACCGATGCCGAGGACGAGGTCGACGTCGGGCCACCAACGATGGGCGAGTCCCATCGGCGCGAACAGGTGACCGGTCTCATCCACCACACCATGACCCATCCTCCGAGTCGACACCGGTGCCTGCAACACCTCGGCCAACCGGCGGACATCGGGTGAAGCATCCTGGGCTCCGGTGCCGACCCAGATCAACGGGTTGGCAGCGGCACGCAACTTGTGGGCGGCGCGGTCCACAGCATCAACGTCAACCACGGGCATCGTGCGCACTCCGGCAGCGACGTTCCCTGCCGCCGGCTTGGCCCACATGTCGGCGGGCACCTCGATGGCCACCGGCCGGGGCGTGCCCGAGACGAGCTCGTCGAACGCACGTTGTATCTGTTGCGCGGCAACATTCGGCTCGCGCACGATGGCCGCGTGTTTGGTGACTTGGCGCAGAACCGCCGGTTGGTCGTCGAGCTCGTGGAGCACCCGGAAGCCCTTTCCCAGCAGAGGTGATTGGATTTGACCGACGATGGCCAGCACGCGCGCTCCCGCGCCGCAGGCGCTCGACAGACCGGCCGCAGCGTTGAGCAGACCCGGCCCCGGCACGACGCACATCGCCGTCGGCCGGCCGGTCGCCTGCGCGGCGCCCATCGCCATGTACGCGCAACTTTGCTCATGGCGCGTGACGATCACCTCCAACCAGTCGCGTGCGTCGACGACCGCGTCGAAGAAGGAATCGTTCTGCACACCGGGCAAGCAGAACAACTGTCGTATGCCGGTGGCTCTCATCCCGTCGAGGATGTGCTGGGCGATCGTCCGGTCTCCGTGTCGGGGCATCGTGCGATCGTAACTACAGTGCGACGCCATGACCGGACGAACCGAAGTGAGCCGAGACCAACTGGAGCGCGACATACGTGGCGGCGAGGTCGACACGGTGCTGATGGTCTTCCCCGATCTGCAGGGTCGGCTGACGGGCAAACGGACGACAGGCCGGTTCTTCCTCGAGTCCGTGGCCGAGTCCGGCACCGAGAACTGCGACTACCTGATCGCCTGCGACATGGACAACAACCCGGTGCCCGGGTATCGCTTCACCAGCTATGAGCAGGGTTACGGCGACATGTTGGCCCGCGCCGATTGGAACACCATTCGCCGGATCCCTTGGGTCGACAAGACCGCGATGATCATGTGCGATCTCTTCGACGTCGACACCGACGAGTTGGTCGAGGTCGCTCCGCGCACTGTCCTGAGGCGCCAGGAGGAGGCGGCAGCGGCGCTCGGGTTCCTGCCGATGGTGGCCAGCGAGATCGAGTTCTACCTGTTCCAGGACACCTACGACGAGGCATACGCCAAGGGCTATCGGGATCTGCGGCCGCACTCGCCGTGGCTCGAGGATTACCACATCCTGCAAACGACGAAGGACGAGTACATCCTCGGCGCGATCCGTCGCGGCCTCGAAGCTGCCGGCGTTCCCGTCGAGTTCTCGAAAGGCGAGGCAGGGCGCGGTCAGCACGAGATGAACCTCGACTACACCACCGCCGTCGAGATGGCCGACCGCAACAGCGTCTACAAAACGGCGGCGAAGGAGATCGCTCATCTCAACGGGCGCTCAGTCAGCTTCATGGCGAAGTACGACTTCAACGACACCGGCTCCTCCTGTCACGTGCACTCCAGCTTGTGGTCGCTCGACGGCAAGAAGGCAGCGTTCGACGACCACCACGGCCCGCACGGGATGAGCGAGACCTTCCAGCACTACGTCGCCGGATTGATCGCGACAGCGCAGGAGTTCAGCCTGCTGTGGGCGCCGACCGTCAACAGCTACAAGCGGTTCCAGCCAGGGTCGTGGGCGCCAACCGGCATCGGCTGGGGTGTCGACAACCGCACGCTTGGTTTCCGCAAGGTCGGCCACGGAAAGGGCACTCGCGTCGAGTGTCGCATTCCCGGCAGCGATGCCAACAGCTACTTCGCGTTCGCCGGTCAGATCGCCGGCGGCCTGTACGGAATACGCAACAAGCTCGCGCTCGGCGACCCGTTCGTCGGCAACGGCTACGAGGCGACCAGCATCGGCCGTATCCCGTGGAACCTCCCCGATGCGATCGCCCTGTGGGAGGGGTCGTCGATCGCCAAGGAATGCTTCGGCGACGAGGTCCACCACCACATCCTGACCATGGCCAAAGGCGAGTGGCTCGCTGCCAACCAAACGGTGACCGATTGGGAACTTCGCCGCTACTGGGAACGCATCTAGCCCGGTCCGAGTGTTTCCCGCCCACCCGAGCTCATCCGAGTGTTACGCGCCCACCCGGGGTGGCCGCAAACACTCGTTTAGGATCTGGCGTGTGCGCCCGGCCATCGGGCGAACATCGAGTTGACCGACGACCTTCGTGCCACGCTCGAGGATCGTGGGGGGACGGCAGGTTTCATCGCAGGCGATCCGCCTCCGGGTCTGGAGGTACCCGACCACTTCGACGCCCTCATCCTGTCGACCGACAACGAGATGATCGGCGCTGTTTAGTCAGTTCAGGCAGCAGCGTGGCAGTGCGTGCGACGAAGGCTGTCCCAGTCCTCGTCGGTCATCAGCAGGGGACACCGATCGGACGTTCGCGTAGCGATCAACACCATGTGGTGGCCTTCGACGTCGAGATGACCCTGAAGGTGGTGGTCGACGTCCCATGCGATCTCTGGCAACGTGCTGGATCCGAGGAGGTCGGCCAAGTGTCGTACCGCTAGATCGTGGGCCTCGTCGTCATTCAGTCGAGTTTTCGTATCCATTGTCGTCTCCCGCATTCTCGAGCGTCGACGGGGGGCATCGACGCCGAGATATTCACCGTTGTTTGAGTATCGGCACATCCGGCGTTTCGATCAAGGACATAAGTCCCAAATAGGTCAAGAGCACTACTCGGCGTGACATCGGTCCCATGAAGTCAGATCGAAAATTCGACGAGCAGCGGCAGGTGGTCGCTGAGCTCGTGCCACTGCTGTCCGCCCTCCGGGGTGAGTCGAGCGGTGACAATTGCCAACTCAGGTACGAGAACGAAGTCGATGCGTTGTCTCGGTGCGATCGACGGGTTGGTGTACTCGCCGCCAGGGTCGACGATGTCGAGGGCTCGGAACTCGCGCATCACCTCGACCTCGTCGACGGCGTTGAAATCCCCTGCAGCGACCGCAGGACGAGCCGCCCCGACCAAGGCAACCACCCGGCGCGCCTGGGCGATCCGTTCGTCGGCGCTGTGGGACGCGAGATGCGTGTTGGCGATCCGGATCAGGTCCCCGCTTCTGTGCACGGTGGCTGCCATCGCGACTCGGTGGAGGTATATCCAGGTCGACACTCCTGGCGAAATGGAAGCAGTCACCGTGTCGGTGAGCGAGTGACGCGTCAGCATGGCCAATCCCTCGGCGCGCCGCCACAGCAACGGCGTGTACGGGTAGTGCTTGCGGGTCCACAAGACCGGCCATCCCAATCGCCGGGCGAGTCCGCCCGCCTGGTGTCGCTGAACCTCTTGCAGTGCGACGATGTCGGGTGCGTACGCCGAGATCACCTCGGCGATGACCTCGAGATTCGGACGACGCGAGCCGAGGATGTTCCATGTCAGCACTCGCCAGGTCGTCATTGGTTCTCCAGTTTGGGCTGTGCACTACCGTAGGCCGCCATGAATCGTCTGGCTGG
>JANMMQ010000248.1:0-19431 GCA_031373465.1 Ilumatobacteraceae bacterium
GGCCCGATTGGACCCGACGGTCTGCCCACGGTGGTCAATGACGAAATACTCAGCTACACGTACCGATACACGTTGTTCGCCGAGGATGGTGTCTGGCGCGTCGGTGAGCAGCTTCAGCAGCAGCAATTGGGTGAGGGGAACCTTTGTCCGCCCGCCTTATAGCAATTTCGATCGCTGTTCTAGCCACATTCGGAAGTCATCGGGTGTTTGCGGCCGGTTCGGGCGGAGGATCAAAGGATCCAACTGATCCCGGCGGGGGCGCGCAGATCACTACTTGGGTGATTGGGGCGATCAATGGTGGGGTGAGCCGTCCTTCGGGCACGTCGTCTTGTACGGCGTGGGCCGTGTTCGATGGATCGACCACCGAAGGCGCAGGGCTCGAGCCGACGATGATCAATCCGGCAACTGGTGAGGTCTCGACGGTCTACTTCCGGATCTGCGACGGCAGGTATCAGTTCGTGTACGTCGGCGCACACACGGTCATCGACATCGCCGCAGTCGCGTATCAAAAGGTCGCAGCCCTCGTGCCGCGACCAAAAGCGACGTTCTCGCCACCCATCGACAAGATGATCGTCAACTTCGAGACGTGGCTGGCGGTGACACCCAGCGCGCCCATCACCGCGAGCGCGGCGATTCCTGGTCTCTCGGCAACCGTCACCGCCGAGGCCACCGACATCGAATGGTCCACGGGATCTCAAATCGTCGGCGACACCACAGTCATCTCGTGCCGGCCGTGGGGCTCGACACTGTCAGCACAGGACGGCTGCGCATGGACACCGACCTACCCGTCGGTCGCAAAGGTCACGGGCACGACCGACCAGCGCTATCACGGCACGGTGACGATCGTGTGGCAAGTGTCGTGGCAGGCCACGAACGGCGCCGGCGGCTCGTTGGGCCCGCTGCGCACCACTTCAGCCGTCGCGATGGGCGTACAGGAGATTCAGACGATCGGCGGCTAACGCTGACGACTGCACACACACGGCTATCCGGCCGAGTCCCAGGCCTCGGTGATCCAACCCCGCACCACGTCATCGACATCGTCGGGCCCGCGAACGTTGACGACGTGGTACACGATCCGGCCGGTGGGAATGGGTTTGCGAGACACGCGGTGGTCGTGCACCGTGCGCGGCATGAAGAGGCACAGCGCGACCCACTTCGTCATCGGCCGCAGTTGGAGCACGCCAACACCATCACGCTTCACGAAGATGCCCACCGACACTGGCTCCAGAAAGGGCTGCCCGAGCGTTCGCAGGTGCGCGATCACGGCATCGAATATCGGTCGCTCGAACGGCGGCCCTGTGCTGAAGTACTCCTCCAACGTCATCGCCGGGGCGCACTCGTGGCCCTGCTTGTTGCGGGCGAATTGACGGTGGCACTCCGGGCACGTCCACGGCACGGCACCAACCGTAGGCCCGGCGCACCCACCACGCTCGAACGGCTAACTTCGCCAACATGCCCGATGTTGCGTTCAAGGACCTGTGCATCGACGTCACCGCCGGCGACGGACGCCCTGCGGCTGTGGCAGCGTTCTGGAGCGCCGCGCTCGACCAGCCCGTCGTCAAGCACGACGACGGAGGGTTCAGTCTCGGGCCACCGAAACGAGGGTCCAAGAATCGCGTGTTGTGGATCAACGAGGTGGCCGAGCCGATCGCGGGCAAGAGCCGCGCCCACGTCGACGTGAGAGTCCCAGACGGTGATCCGGCGCCTCTCCTCGCCGCGGGCGCGACGATGGAGCGGGCGAAGGGCGACGACATCGACTGGCATGTCCTCAACGACCCCGACGGCGTTGCCCTTTGCGTCTTCGAACCGCACCCCGCCGACCTTTCGTTCGTCGGTCCGTTCGAGTTGGTCGTCGATGCCGTCGACCCGCCGACGATCGCCGGCTGGTGGGCCGACCGAACGGGAGGCACCGCAGGTACGCGCGACGGCGCACCCTTTGTCTGGATCGAGGGTGCCGCCGGGTTCCCGTACATGTTCTGGGTGTTTCACGAAGTGCCGGAACCGAAGACCGTGAAGAACCGCGTGCACTGGGACGTCAAGCTGGTCGACACCACGATCGACGGGCTCGTCGCGGCCGGTGCCACCTTGCTGAGACCCAAGGACGACGAGATCAGTTGGTGGGTCATGGCCGACCCAGAGGGCAACGAGTTCTGTGCGTTCGAATAGGTGACCATCAACCTGCCACGAACCATGTCAGCCGTCCTGCTGACCGGACACGGTGGCTTCGACCGTCTTCAGTTCCGCGACGACGTTGATGTACCGGAACCGGCAGCGGGCGAGGTGCTGGTCAAAGTTGCCGCTGCAGGAGTCAACAACACCGACATCAACACGCGCATCGGCTGGTACGCGCCGGACGTCGCAACGGGGACACCTGTCGCCGACGAGGACATCGTCAAGAGTGACAGAACCGATGTGAGCTGGGCGGGTGACGTCCCGACGTTCCCGCGCATCCAAGGTGCCGACGCGTGCGGACGGATCGTCGCCGTCGGCCCGGGGGTCGATGTGGATCGCATCGGTCAACGGGTCATCGTCGAGCCTGTCTTCCGTGATGCCGCCGACGCTGGTGCCGAACCGATCTATTTCGGATCAGAGGTCGACGGAGCGTTTGCCGAATACACGGTCGTGCCATCGCGGCACGCCGTGGACCTGAACTGCCAGTGGACCGACATCGAGCTCGCCTCCATACCCTGCTCGTATTCGGCGGCCGAGAACATGCTGGCCCGATCGAATGTTGCACGCGGCGAGACCGTGATGGTGACCGGCGCATCGGGTGGCGTCGGTTCCGCCGTCGTGCAACTGGCCAAGCGGCGCGGTGCCCGAGTGATCGCCCTGGCCGCGCACGCCAAACACGACGAGCTCATCGCGCTGGGCGCCGATGAGGTGTTGCCCCGCGACACCGACATCACGTCGACCGTCGGTCGCAAGTCGGTCGATGCGGTGATAGACGTTGTCGGCGGGCCTACTTGGTCACAGCTCATCAGCGCGCTTCGGCCGGGCGGTCGTTACGCGACGAGTGGTGCGATAGCGGGACCGTGGGTCGAGCTCGACCTGCGCATGCTCTATCTCAACGACTTGACGTTGTTCGGATGCACAGTCTTGCGTCCGCAGGTCTTCGGCGATCTGGTCGGATACATCGAGCGAGGCGAGATTCGTCCGCTCGTCGCGGCCACTTTCCCGTTGCGCGACATCGTCACAGCTCAACGGCTCTTTCTGAGCAAACAGCACGTCGGCAAGATCGTTCTCTCGGTGGCCCCCGACTGACCAAGTTGCACGAAGCCGACAGGTACGCTGGCCGGATGCCCTGGGGTGACGATTCCGCCGACGCCCGCTTGCACGGCACGTCCATTGCCGACAGTGTCCTCGACACCATCGGCAACACTCCGCTCGTCCGCCTCAAGCGCACCAGCGAGATCCACGGGATCGAGTGCGTGCTGGCGATGAAGATGGAGACGACGAACCCGGGCGGTTCGTCGAAGGACCGCCCCGCGCTGGAGATGATCATCGCCGCCGAGCGCGACGGGCTGTTGAAGCCCGGCGGCACGATCGTCGAACCGACCAGCGGCAACACCGGAGTTGGCCTGGCAATCGCCGCGGCGCAGCGCGGTTACAAATGCGTGTTCGTGATGACCGACAAGAACGGTCCCGAGAAGATCACGCTGCTGCGTGCCTACGGCGCCGAGGTCATCGTCTGCCCCGTGGCCGTGCCGCCGGAGGATCCGCAGAGCTACTACAAGGTTGCCGAGCGAATCACGAGCGAGCGCAACGCCTTCCGTCCGAATCAGTACGCCAATCCGAACAACCCCCTCGCCCACGAAAAGACCACCGGGCCCGAGTTGTGGGCTCAGACCGGGGGCAGGATCACACATTTCGTGGCCGGCGCCGGAACCTGCGGGACCATCACCGGCACTGCCCGGTTCCTCAAGGGAAAGAACCCGAACATCAAGGTGATCGCTGCCGATCCCGAGATGTCGGTGTTCTCGGGCGGGTCGGGACGGCCGTACCTGGTCGAAGGTGTCGGCGAAGACTTCTACCCGGCGGCATGGGACGCATCGCTGTACGACGAGATCATTGCCGTCAGCGACGAAGCGAGCTTCCTCACCGCCCGACAGGTCAGTCGTGAGGAGGGCATCCTCATCGGCGGCAGTGGCGGTCTTGCCGTCGCCGCCGCGTTGCATGTTGCCAAAGGCGCAAAGCCCGACGACATCGTCGTGGTGCTCAACCCCGACAGCGGTCGGGGCTACCTCTCGCGCATCTTCGACGACGCGTGGATGGCCAACTTCGGGTTCGTGCGCGAGTGCGATCAGTGTGTTGCCGCAGTGCTCGACACACGCGGCGATACTCCGTCGCTGCTGTACGTCAACCCGAGCGATACGGTGCGCCAGACGATCGAGGTGATGCGTGCGAACGGCGTCAGCCAGTTGCCGGTGTGCAAGAACACGCCGCCGTTCGCCAATGCCGAGGTCTCCGGCTCGGTCGATGAGCTCGATCTGATGGAGTCCGTCTACCAGGACCCGTCCGTCATGGATACCGCTGTCGAAAAAGTGATGAGCCCGCCACTGCCCACCATCGGCGCGGGCCAGAAGGTGGCGTTGGCCGTGCAGATGCTCGACAAGGCGCCGGCCCTCCTCGTGCTCTCGGGCGGCCGGCCGCTCAGCGTGTTGACCCGAACGGACCTGCTGACGTACTTCGAGGCCGTCGCCAATGGGTGAGTTCGAAGAGCAGTCCTCGTGGGGCTTCGAGACCAGAGCCGTGCACACCGGCCAGGAGCCTGATCCCGTCACGGGAGCCGTCGTCACCCCGATCTCGCTCAGCACCACCTTCGCGCAGGACGGCGTCGGCGGCCACAAGGGCTTCGAGTATTCGCGCAGCGACAACCCCACTCGGGCCGCTCTCGAAACATGCGTCGCCTCGCTCGAGGGGGCGCGGCACGGCCTGGCCTTCGCCAGCGGTCTCGCCGCGGAAGACAACGTGCTACGGCTGTTGCACGACGACGATCGCGTGCTCCTGGGAAACGACGCGTACGGCGGCACGTTCCGGCTGATCGACAAGGTCCACACTTCGCTGAACTGGACGGCCGTCGATCTCATCGACACCGATCGCCTTGCCGCCGACTGGCCGGCCGACACCAGGTTGGTCTGGCTCGAGACACCGACGAACCCGCTGCTGCGTTGCTTCGACATCGAGACCATATGCGAGATCGCCCACGGCAACGGCGCCATCGTCTGCGTCGACAACACCTTTGCAACGCCATTCCTTCAGCAGCCGCTCTCACTCGGAGCCGACGTCGTCGTCCACTCAGCCACGAAGTACCTCGGCGGGCACAGCGATGTCGTTGGAGGTTTCCTCGCGCTCGACAACGACGAACTGACGCAACGACTGGCCTTCACGCAGAACGCGGCCGGCGCGGTGCCGGCACCGTTCGACTGCTACCTCGTGTTGCGCGGCGTGAAGACCCTTGCCGTGCGGATGGAACGTCATTGCGCGAACGCCCGCTCGATCGTCGACCTGCTGGTCGGGCATCCCGCCGTCGAGCGCGTTCTGTATCCACAGCTGCCCGATCACCCCGGCCACGCCGCAGCAGCGAAGCAGATGCGCGATTTCGGCGGAATGGTCAGCTTCACGATGCGTGGCGGCAGCGATGAAGCACTGCGCGTCGCAGCGGCGACGAAGTTGTTCGTGCTGGCTGAATCGCTGGGAGCTGTCGAGAGCCTGATCGAGCATCCACACCAGATGACTCACGCCTCGGTCGCCGGCTCACCGCTCGAGGTCCCTGACAACCTCGTCCGGCTGTCGGTCGGGATCGAATCCTCTGCCGACCTCGTTGCCGACCTCGAACAGGCTCTCGGGTAGCACGACGCTGTGCGGTTCGGGGCGGCTGACCATCACTGCGCCAACGAGCACGATCGACATTCCCACAACCGCTAACGCGTGCAGCGAGTCCCCGCGAACAGCCACTCCCAAGATCGTGCCGACGATCGGCGTGAAGAAGATGCCGATCATGCCGCGAACGGTGCCTGCCCGGGCCAGCAACACGCCATAGAGAGCGAAGGCGATGCCGGTTCCCATCGCACCGAGCATGAACAGTGCACCAAGCGCCTTCAGGTCGAGCCCACCGCGCGCCAGGCCGACGATGCCGTAGGGCAGCGACAGGACGCAGGCGATGATCGCCATCCACATCATCGGCGCAAGCGATCCATATTTGCGATACATCGGTCGGGCGATGTTTGCGGCCACCGCATAACACAGCAAGGCGATGCCCAACATCGCGATCCCCTTCGGGTCCGCCGACGTACCCTCGTCGACCGAGGTGATCGAGATCACAGCGATCCCCGCGAACCCGAGCAGCACAGCGACGACCCTGAATGCAGACGGCGCCCGACGCACCCAGAACGCCGTCACCACCGCTGTGACGACGGGCAAGCCGCCGTTGATCATCCCTGTGATCGTTGTGCTGACCGTACGCTCTGCGATGGGATACAGCAGGAACGGGATGGCCATCCAGAAGGTTGCCAGCACGACGAATCGCGGCCAATCCTGGCGCTCGAGTCGCCGACGCGCAGCAGGGAAGATTGCCAACACCGCAGCGCCGAACGCACACCTGCCCAATGGCACCACGCCCACGTCGACATGATCGATCGCAACTGCGATCCACAGGAACGAACTTCCCCACATGGCCGCAACTGCTGCGGTCATCGCCCATTCGCCGAACCCGAAATGCCCGATCGAGTCCGCATTGCCCGATCGCTGCACGGGACAAGTCTAGAAAGGAGCCCTCAGCCGGCGATCGTCGCCGCGACCCGAGCCCCACTGCGCAGCGCACCTTCCATGAAGCCACTGAACTCGTCGGTGTGCTCGCCGGCCAGCAAGAGGCGACCATGCGCTGCTCGCATCAACGGCTCCGCCGCGGCCATCTGCCCGGGCCCGAAGCAGCTGTAGGTACCGAGGCTGCACGGATCGTCGGTCCAGTCGGTGTGCACCCTCTCGCCAGCCAGACCCTTCGCTCCGGGGAACAGCCTGTCGATCTCCGTCACGACCCGCTCGGGGGCTTCCGGTAGCGCGGCGAACGCGGCACCATCGTGAGAGGACAGCAAGTTGGTGAGCACGCCGCGATCACCGTCTTGATCGTCGGTCGTCTCCCACAGGTGGCCCCATGCCCGCTCCGTCAGCACGGTGCCGTTGCGGCCGTAGTCCTGCCAGATCCGCCGATCGAACTGCACACTGATCTTGCCTCCGACGCCATAGCCGACCGCGCCGAGCTCCAACGGCATCTCGGCCCAGATGCGCGACAGCACGGGCAACGGCACCGCCGCGACCACGTTTCCCGCGCTGACCAGTTCTCCGTTTGTCAGGGTGATCTCACCGGACTCGGTGTCGATGGACTGCACCGCCGTTGCGAGTCGCACCCGATCGTCCAGTTGCGCGGCGAGGCCTTTGGCGAGCTGGTCGTTGCCGCCGACGATGCGATGACACTCGCGTCGACCCGCGGCCTGCAACCGGGCAAGACCGCCGGCAAAGCGCTGACTGATCTCTTCGGGCGGCAACATGAACTCGGTGCGGATGTGGCGCCCGACGACGAGCCTCGACAGGACCGACAGGTCGAGCGAGTGCATCACATCAGCGAGGGTTCCCCGCTCGCACAGGTCGGTATCTCCCAGTCGCAAGACTGCCCGCTCCCACAGCGCGAGGTCGGGTCCTATCGATGCGTGCATCGACATCGGAACGGCTCGACCACCCGCATCGATCAACGTCGCCGCGGGATCGAGATCACTTGTGCGAGTTGTCAGGCTCAATCCGAGCCTCGCCGCCAGATCCAGGACCTCGGCATGGTTGGAATCGATGAACTCGGCACCGCGCTCGCACGTCTGCCCGTCAGCGAACCGGTGACTGAACACCCTTCCACCAACTCGGTCTCGCGCCTCGAGGACGACGACGTCAAGGCCTTTGGCGACGAGCACATCGGCACACCTCAGGCCGGCGAGACCGCCGCCGACGATCGCCACGTCGAACACGTCAGCGTCTCATCTCAGAACAGCGTCGGCTGCTCGGCGATGATGCGGCGCGGCACACCCGGCCACGGCACGTAGTGATCCATGAACACCCACGTGCGACGGTGAATGGCGGACGGCCCGTACGCCTGCAGCGCAGCCTTGTGCATCGGACAGGGGTAGCCCTTGTTGGAATCGAATCCCCATTGCGGATAGTGCTCGGCCTGCTCGCGCATGATCCTGTCGCGCGTGACCTTGGCCAGGATCGAGGCGGCGGCCACGGAGAGGCACTTGAGATCGGCTTTGACCCGCAACTCGACGTGAGCGACACCGTCGCCCACGAAGTTCCACTTGCCGTCGACGACCGCCGCATCGGGGGTGACCCCCAACCCGGCGAGGGCCCGGCGCGTGGCCAGTCGCTGCGCCTCCGCCATCCCCAGCTCATCGCACTCCGGCTGGGAGGCGCCGCCAACCGCCCACGCCACGCACCAGGCAGCGATGCGGTCAAAGAGGAACTCACGGCTTTCCTCGGTCAACATCTTCGAGTCGCGCACGCCGTTGACCCGGCGATCGCGCGGCAGGATGGCAGCGCCGACCATCAACGGGCCGGCCCACGCCCCGCGACCGACCTCGTCGATGCCGACGATCACGTCGTGGCCCGCGGCCCACAGCTCCGTCTCGATCGAGCGCGAAGGGACCCCGACTGCCATCAGCGCAGCACGATGGCCGGGGCGCCGGCGATAGCCTCGCCGGCGCGCCACCACATGTCGGACAACGCGGACACGGCCGCCCGGTCGATGGCTGCCAGCAACCCACCGGACGTCTGTGGATCCATGCACAACGCCTCACCGGCCGCACTCGCGGTCGAGTGCAGGCTCTTGGCTACGTAATCGCGGTTGCGCGGATCTCCACCGGTTCGCACACCGCGTTCTGCAGCCTGCAGCGCACCCGGGTATGCGCGCAGTCCCGCTGTGTCGACGATGATCTGCACACCGCCACGCTCGGCCATCTCCCAGCCGTGACCCGCCAAGCCGTAGCCGGTCACGTCCGTTGCGGCATGAACAGCGCTCCCCAGCGCCTGCAGCTCCTCCGACGCCGCACGATTCAACCGGCGCATCCCCGCGATTGCCGCCACCTTGTCGTCGGCGGATCCACCCGCCAGTGCCAACCCGGTACCGAGCGGCTTGCTGAGCACCAGCACGTCACCCGGCCGGCCTCCGCCCTTGCGGAACACTCGCGCGGGATCGACGACACCCTGCACGGCGAGCCCGAAGATCGGCTCGGGGCTGCGAATCGTGTGTCCTCCGGCGATCGTGCCGCCCGCCTCGGCGACGACGGACGCGGCAGCGTCGAAGATCGCCACGATCGCGTCCTGCGGGAAGTGTTCGGGAAAGGCCGCGATGTTGACAGCGATCGCGACGCGTCCGCCCATGGCGAACACATCGCTGCACGCGTTGGCCGCGGCGATCGCACCGAAGTCGCTCGGATGATCGACGAGAGGCGGGAAGAAATCAGTTGTGCTGACCAAGGCGACGCCGGGCGCCATCTCATAGATCGCCGCGTCGTCGAACGGGGCCAGGCCGACCAGCAGCGACGGGTCAAGCCCTGCCGGCATGTCGCGGACCATGTCGGTCAGCAACGAGGCGCCCCACTTGGCAGCACAGCCACCGCACGAAGTCCACTCCGTGAGGCGCATGTCGGCGAAGGGATCGGCTACAGCAGCGGGTGCGGCGGTCACGGCGCCAGCCTACGGTTCGCGACCTATCGTGCTCGCATGTACTTCGTCGGGCCGCATCGGTTCACCAGGACTGACGCGGAACGCACGGTCCTGTTCGCCGATCAGATCTTCGATCTGTACGGGCAGGGTCGCGACCCGGCAGTCATCGAGCACCTCCGTCCACCCGAGCCGACCGGCGATCTCGAGAAAGATCTGGCTGCGGTGTGGTCGTCGTGGACGGCAGCGGGACCCGCGTTGCGCCAGGCAAACCAGCTCCCGAGCTGCGCCGAGGGCACTGTCGTCCAGCTCAGCGTGTCGCCCGGCGGTCTGCCCAAGTTGGCCATCGATCCCGCTGAGGTGACGTGGAAGGGAATGGTCGGCGACCGCCAAGCGACCAGGCGCCACCACGGCCGGCCATGGCAGGCCCTGTGCATCTGGAGTTCCGAGGTCATCGATGGGTTCCGCGCGGTCGGTCACCCGTTGGCGCCGGGTCGAGCCGGTGAGAACATCACGGTCAGCGGTCTCGATTGGGCGGATGTGCGCGCCGGGGTGCGGCTGCGCCTCGGTGAGGTCCTGTGCGAAGTGAGCTGTTTCGCACTGCCGTGCAGGAGCAACAGACCGTGGTTCATCAACGGTGACTTCAAAGTCATGCACCACGACCGTGGCCCGGTCAGTCGTGTCTACGCGACCGTGCTCGAGCCGGGCGCGGTGCGGGTCGGCGATGCGGCGATCCTCGAACCGCCAGATCTCGACTAAACGTCTCGACTGAACGTCTCAACTGAACGAGGTGATCGTCGAGGAAGTTCCGGTGGCGGCCACCGGCGACCACAGCGCCTCTCCCGAGAGCTGACCCGTTGCCCAGTCGCCATGGTGCAGCGGCATCGGTGGACCGCTGATCTCCCACAGCAGGGCCGGCCGGTCGCCGTGCCAACGGATGGCGAACGACAGTGCGGAGGCGATGCCGATGGCCAACCCGTGAGCCTCGAAGTCGAGGCCGAGCCACCCTGCGGGGAACGATCTGGGCATCACGTGTGCCGAGTACTCGTCGGAGGTCACGAGTTGCGTCTCGACCCAAGACGGGATCAACGCCGGATCCAACGGTTTCCCGGTCGATTCACCCGTGGTCGTCGACAGACGCATGCGTCGAAGATCCTCCACGGCCCTGTCCTCCCCCGCAGCGTGCAGTACTCGAGCGGTTGCTTCGACCACACCGCTGTCGATCTGGGCGCCAGACCGCGCTAACCGCTCCAGCTGTGTGGCGATGTCCGGCACCCAGATCGCTGCTCGGTCGCCCATCCGTACCAATTCGGCGACGGCGAGAAGGAACGATTCGGCATCCAGATCGTCTCCATCCGATCCATCCGCGACCGGTGGGCCGTTCAGCAAGAGCTCGCAACGCGCTGCGGTGACGGCCTCGGCCATCGACGCGTCCGGGATCTGCAGGCGGCTGGCCCGCTGTGTCTGGGCCAGCCAGCCGCGTGAGACCTGCTCGGCAGAAGGCAGCACCTCGGGGAGCGCGGTGCCGGCACCACCCGAGTGATCCATGGCAACGGTGACCGTCGACATGTGGCCGACCGGGTAGATCACTGTGCCTGCCGGCAGGTCGATGCCACGAGGAGGCACGGTCGTCGGCGGTCGGCGCGACAACAACCCGCTGCCGGTGAAGGCAACTGCGATCGGCAGGGTCGATTCGTTGGTCACCTCGATGATGGTCAGGCCGCCGGCGTCGGAGACCGAGTACACCCGATGCACTGCGTCACCGCTGGGGATGCGCACTCTTGTCTCGACGACCGGCGTGCCGGCCAGCAACATCTGACGAGTCGATGCCTCGTCAGCCGGCCGATGCCAGCGGTCGTCGGCGGCGATGAACCAGTCGGTGGTCGCCGACCCGGCCCACGGCTCGACGGCACCCCATTCCGTCACCGTCGCCCGCCAGCGACTGCCGACCACGCCGGTGGTGGTCACGTGCCGGGCCGGCCCTTCACTCGAGCTCGCTCTTGCGGCTCCGTTGCATCAACGCGCCAAGCGCCTCAGCCGCGCTGCGGCCGTGATGGCAAACAGCGACGACCTGCTCGGTGATCGGCATCTCGACTCCGTGCCGGCGGGCAAGATCGAGGACACTCGGTGAGCTCTTCACGCCCTCGGCCACCATGCTCATGGACGCAAGAACGTCTTCGATCCGTTTGCCCTGACCGAGCTCCTGACCGACCATGTTGTTGCGGCTCTGCGTCGATGAACATGTTGCAGTGAGGTCGCCGATTCCGGCGAGCCCGGAGAAGGTCGTTGCATGACCTCCCATTGCCATACCGAGCCGTGTCATCTCGGCGAGACCCCGCGTGATGAGCGTGGCTCTCGTGTTGTCGCCGAACCCCATCCCTGCCGCCATCCCGCTGGCTATCGCGATCACGTTCTTTACAACCCCACCGACCTCGCAACCGACGACGTCGGGGTTGGTGTATATCCGCAGGCTCGGACGGCTGAAGATGCGTTGCAGTTCGGCTGCAATCACCTCGTCGTCGATCGCCACCACGCAGGCGGCGGGTTGGCCGCCCAAGATCTCCTTGGCCAGGTTCGGCCCGGTAAGCACGGCCACTGGATGGCCGGGCATCTCATCGCTGGTGACCTCGCTCATCCGCTTGCGCGAGCTGCGTTCGATACCTTTCGTCAGCGATACCACCGGGACCCACGGGCGCAGAAAGGGGGCGGCGTCGGCGGCGACGTCGCGATAGCCGTGCGACGGCACCGCCATCACCAGCACGTCGGCATGACTGACGGCCTCCTCGAGCGAGCTGGTCGCGCACAGCTGCTCGGGCAGCATGAAGCTGGCCAGATAGTCGCCGTTCACGTGGGCATCGTTGATCTGCGTCGCCAGCTCGGGGCGGCGAGCCCACAGAATGGTGGGTGTGTTGACCGCCGCCAGCGCGGCCACCGTCGTGCCCCATGAACCTGCGCCGATGACGGCAACGTGGATCGGCATGAACACAGCGTAGGTGCCTACGATGCTTGCGGTGAATGCTGTCCTGCTCGTTCCGGTGAAGGCATTCGCCAATGCGAAAGCCCGACTCGCGACGGTGCTCGATGACGCTGACCGTGAGCGACTCGCTCGGTGGACATCGGCGCGCGTCCTCGCTGCGGCAGGCGAGCTCCCCACCTATGTCGCATGCGACGACGAGACGGTTGCTGCGTGGGCGATCGAACACGGCGCGACGGTTCTGTGGCATCCCGGCGTCGGCCTAAATGCTGCGGTCAACAACAGCGTCGCCGAGCTGCGCGATGCCGGCGTCACCGACGTTGTCGTCGCCCACGGCGATCTGCCGCGTGCACATTCCCTCGCCCGGCTCGCTGCACCCGGCACCCTCACCCTGGTGCCAGACCGTCACGACAACGGCACCAACGTGATCTCCCTCCCCACCGACATGCCGTTCGAGGTGTCCTACGGGCCCGGCTCGTATCGACGCCACCTCGATGCGGCGATCGGCGCAGGCCTTTCAGTGCGCGTGCGGCGAGATGCGCTGCTGGCACTCGACATCGACACACCATCCGACCTCACTCATCCACTCGTACAGGAAGTGCTCCCTTCATGGCTGCAAATGAACCAGGCCAGCCAGCGCTGACAGGTGATGCCTTCACGCACAATCTGGCCGTGCCGGCGACAGCACTGGCAATCGGCGCGCATCCCGACGACGTCGAGTTCGGCTGCGGGGCGACGCTGGCCAAGTGGGCCGGCGCTGGCTGCGTGGTCCACCACCTGATCTGCACGGACGGATCGAAGGGGACCTGGAACCCCGACGCCGACATCGCCGCCCTCGCGGCCCAGCGGCAGCGCGAACAGCGCGAGGCGGCGCGGCGCCTCAGCGGCGGCAACACCGGGTTGGTGATATTTCTGGACAACATCGACGGAGAGCTCGACAGCAACCTCACGGTTCGCGGCGAGGTCGCCGGTGTGATCCGCGAGCTGCGTCCCGAGGTCGTCCTCGGTCACGATCCGTGGAAGCGCTACAGGCTTCACCCTGACCATCGGCACGCTGGACTGCTCGCGTGCGAGGGAATCGTGGCGGCACGCGATTCGCACTTCTATCGCGGGCAGGGTCTGGCTGCGCACCGGCCTGCGGCGCTGTTGCTGTTCGAAGCCGACCAGCCTGACCACGTCGAGGACGTCGGCGGCAATGACGGGGCCCACCTCGCCCGCAAGCTCGACGCGCTCCAGGCCCACGCAAGTCAGTTCGAGAGCACCATGAAAGCCGTCGACTACGAGCAGTTGGCCGCCTTCCGCGGGCGCGTCGCGGCGCGGCTGGCCGAGCTCGGCAAACCGTTCGGATACAGCGCCGCAGAGATCTTCAAGCTGATCACCGACCTATGACGGCGATCCCACGGTCATCAAAAAGAAGAGCGGAGGGCACGTGGCCCTCCACTCCCCTGCTCCGTATGACGACACGAATGTCGACGGCTTACTTCTTCCTGGCTGCTGCCTTCTTCGCCGGAGACTTCTTGGCTGCGGCCTTCTTGGCCGGCCTTTTCGCTGCGGCCTTCTTGGCCGGAGCCTTCTTAGCTGCGGCCTTCTTGGCCGGAGCCTTCTTAGCCGCGGCCTTCTTAGCCGCGGCCTTCTTGGCCGGAGCCTTCTTAGCCGCGGCCTTCTTGGCCGGCCTTTTCGCTGCTGCCTTCTTCGTTGCTGCCACTGGTGTTTCCTTCTTTCTTGTTTCGGTTGATTACCTGTTGTTGAGGGCCGCTTTGAGCGTGCTGCTGGCGGTGAACTTCATCCGTGTTGATGCAGCAATGTCGACTGGAGCTCCAGTCTGGGGATTGCGGCCAGTGCGGGCTTGGGATCTAGAGGTGCTGAACGAGCCGAAGCCCGGCCAAGCGACCTTGTCGCCGGTCTTCGCGGCTTCCGTGACGATCTCAAAGAAGGAACCGATTGTTTGCTCGGCATCGGCCTTGCTCACATCGGCACTCTTCGCAACCGCATCGATCAGCTCTGCTTTGGTCATGTTGAGTTGATACCTCCGGGTATCGGGTTGTAGTAACGGAGCGTTACGCATACAAATCGTGCGTGTTTCGCGCGCCAATTACAAGCATCAATGTTGTTGCATTTGCAATCACCCGCGAATGGCAGGAGGATTACCCCCGAATGGGTGACACATTCGACATCGTAGGAATCGATGGTTGCAGAGGTGGTTGGATCATCGCCTCGACAAATGGAGTGCGCGTGCTGCCGGAATTGACGCTCATGGGATTCGATCTCGTCGGCGTCGATATGCCGATCGGAATCGTCGATGGACCACCGCGCGCATGTGATGTCGAAGCGCGTAGGTACCTCGGTCCGCGTGGCAGTTCGGTGTTCGCCGCACCACCGCGTGCCGCGCTGGACTGTGCTGACTACGAGACAGCGCTCGCCGTCGCGCTCGCTGCAACGGGCCGCGGCATCTCCAAGCAGACCTTCAACATCATGCGCAAGATCGCCGAACTCGATCGACTCATCGGAGACTTCGACCATCGGCGGATCGTCGAAGTGCACCCCGAATGTGCGTTCCTCGTCCTCAACTCGGGCGAGCACCTCCCGTCCAAGAAAACCGCCTCTGGCCAGGCGCTTCGCCGACGCCTTCTCGGCGATCACTTCGATCTGCCATCTCGCGTGCCGCTCGGCGCAGCGCCCGACGACATGCTCGACGCCTATGCGGTGTTGTGGAGCACGCTCCGATTTCACCGCGGCGAGCACATCGTCTTCGGTGACGGTCAGCGCGACCAAAGAGGCTTCGAGATGCGCATCGTTTGCTGAGCAGTCACTCGCCGAGAGCGTCTCTCAGCCGGCGCGCGTACTCGTCGGCTTCGGTATCAGAGTCGTACCGGACACGCGGCCAGAAGAATCCGCGAAGCCCGTCCTTGCGTCGCCGAGGCACGACGTGCACGTGGAGATGGGCGACGCTCTGACTGACAACGTTGTTGATCGCCACGAACGTGCCGTCGCATTCGAGGGCTGCAGGCATGCGTGCCGAAACCCGCTGCACACGTTCGAAGAACGGTCCGATCAGGTCGACGGGCAGATCGGCCAATGTCACCACATGTCGTCGCGGCACAACCAAAAGATGTCCCTTGAAGACCGGCGAACGATCCAAGAAGGCGACCGCGACGTCATCTCGCAACACCTCCCGAACGATCGACCCGTCGTCGATCGCACCGCAGAACACACATGATGCTTCGGTCACAACTGCATTCTGCCGTTGCGAGAAGATGGCGCATGAACACTCCCCGCGTCGCACCGGTCACGGATCCGAGTAGTGAGGTCGACGAGCTGTATGACAAGGCAGGTCTACGCGCGCCCGACGGCTCCCCACTCAACATCTTCTCGACGCTTGCCCATCATCCACCGCTCCTGCGCCGATGGCTCGTCTTCGCAACGCACGTTCTCGCCAAGAACTCGCTCGCACCACGCGACCGCGAACTGTTGATCCTGCGGACAGGATGGCGTTGCCGATCGCAGTACGAGTTCAGCCAACATGCCGCGCTGGCCCTGAGTTGCGGGATCAGCGCCGCAGAGGTGCAGCGCATCAAGCTGGACGTCACCGATGATGCTTGGAGCGAGCACGACGCCGCATTGCTCGATGCTGCTGATGAACTGCACGACGAAGCATGCATCAGCGACGAGACCTGGCGCAGCCTGGCCACGCGGCTGACCGACCAGCAGATGCTCGATGTCATCTTCACGGTCGGCAACTACCACATCGTGTCGTTCGCCCTCAACAGTTGTGGCGTTCAACTCGACGTCGGCGTCGAACCAGCGATGTAGAAGGGTCGCCACCAGCTAGGGCGCACTATCCACCACCGCTCGCGCGGCGTCGGCTACAACTAATTGCGTTGCCAGTTCGCTCGACGGCCCGAACAGACGATTGGAGTTGACTTGACCGATCTCGTCCCTACCCATGCACGTCATGTCGATGTCAAGGGGGGTGTGCGAACTCGGATGGTGCTCGACACCTCGGTGCTCGTCGCTGACCCGTCGTGCATAGCCACCTTCGTCGGTGTCGACGTCGTGATACCGCTGACGGTCATCGAAGAGCTCGACGGGCTCAAGAGTCGGGTGGACGATGTCGGGCGTGCGGCTCGCACAGCGTTGCGCACAGTCGAGGAGCTGCGCGTCAACGCCGGTGGATCACTGGCAGACGCGACACCCGTCGGTGACGGCTCGTCGGCCACCACGGTGAAGATCGAGATCAATGGTGTGCAGAAGCACCTCCTCATCGAGCACGGTCTCGACCCGTCAGTTCCCGACAACCGGATCATCGGTGCCGCGCTCGGTCAGCAGATGTATGGACCAACGTGTGTCGTCTCGAACGACGCCGCGCTGCGCATCAAGGCGGCGCACCTCGGCCTGCAGGCTGACGAGCATCGGCCCATCGGTCGGAGCCTGGCGACTCGGCCCGCCGGGTGGGGTACCTACGAGGCCGGCCACGAAGCGATCGACTGTCTTTACGCCGCCGGCTCAATCGCAGCGGATTCGATTCCCGCCTGTAGCCAGCTTCACGAGAACGGATTTGCGGTCCTGCGCTCCGGTTCGCAGTCCGCGCTGGCCCGCCGCGTCGATGACGACCTGGTGCTACTTCACCACAACCCGCCCGAGGCGTGGGGTCTGCGGGCACGGTCGAAGGAGCAGCGGTTCGCCCTCGAGCTGATGCTCGACCCCGATGTCAGCGTCGTCGCACTCGACGGCCGCGCCGGGACCGGCAAGACCCTGCTCGCGATCGCTGCCGGGCTCGAGCAGGTCGTCGAGAGCCGGCGATACGAGCGCCTCGCGGTGTACCGCCCGTTGATCCCCGTGGGGCGCGCTGAGGTCGGCTTCCTCCCCGGCACACTCGAGGAGAAGCTCGATCCCTGGATGTCGGCCATCCACGATGCGATCGTCGCACTGACGGACCAGCGAAGCAGCAGCGATGCCAACCGGCTGATCGACGAGTTGATCGGGCGAAACCAGCTCTCGCTCGAGTCGGTCACGTTTCTGCGCGGGCGTTCGTTGCACCGCCAGATCGTGGTCGTCGACGAAGCCCAGAACCTCGAACCGACGACGCTCAAGACGGTGCTGACCCGCATCGGCGAGGGAACCAAGGTGATCTTCACCGGCGACACCAGCCAGATCGACGCGCCGTACATGGGCGAGTCGAACAACGCCCTCGCAGTCCTGATTCAGGCGTTCGGGGGCCAGCGATGCTTCGGGCACATCACGTTGACATCATGCGAGCGCAGCGCCGTCGCCAGCCTCGCCGCAGAGCTGCTCTGAGCTGCTTTTAGCCCCTCGACAGATCGAGACCCAGTCATCGCCGTCGATCGAGCCGCGCCCGAGCGTCAGCGACGACAGCTACGACTGCGCCGCAGTTCCTTCTGCTGTATGTCGGCGCGATCCCGTCGACAACGTGAGTCTCAAACCGCTTGACAGGCTCCGGTGTCTTCATGGCTGTCACACCCCGGGCGTAGGGTTCAGGTCATGGATGCGGAGCTCGACGGCATGCGGTTCGCGGTGGTCGACGTCGAGACGTCGGGCCTGTCGCTGCGCCGGCACCACGTGCTGCAGATCGGCCTCGTCGTGGTCGACGGCAACGGCCGGGTTCTCGACAGATGGTCCAGCTTGGTGGCCCCGCGCCGGCGTTGGTGGTTCCGTGTCGGGCCGGTCGGCATCCATGGCATCCGCCGGCAGATGGTGCGCGATGCTCCGCCGGGCCGTCAGGTGCTCACCGAGTTGGCGGCTCGCCTCGGCGACGCACATTTCGTTGCCCACAATGCGGCGTTCGACGCAAATTTTCTGCGCAAGGCCAGCCGAACTCACGGTGTCGTCATCCCGATAGTCGACCCCGTCTGCACGCTGGCGTTGTCGCGTGGTCTCGACCCGGATCGCAAGCTTTCCCATCGCCTTGCCGACCTGTGTGCTCGCTACGGAATCGAATTGGTGCGACCGCACGATGCCCTGGCCGATGCCGACGCCACAGCGGCAGTCCTCCCGCACCTCTTACGGGCTCACGGCATCACCACCGCGGATCAGTTGTCGGTCACGTCGTAGCGCGTCAGCAACTCACGCGCCGCGTCCGCGGCCAGATCGTGCCAATCCGCCGGTTCTAGGACCTCGGCGTGCGGGCCCAACCGCAGCAGCAACGTTCTTAACCATTGTTCGCTGGCCACCGTCATCCGAACGACCATCGTGCCGCCCACCGCGCTGTCCTCGCGTTCTTCGCGCTGTCCGCGCTCTTCACGCAGGGGATAGCGCTCGGCCGCCCAATACGCTTCCGGCGCCAGGCGGAGCACGACGGAGGGAAGGTCGCCGTCGGCGAACCATTCGTCACCACTAGGCGGCACCGCGACGCTCGACCCCTCCCGAGGCGCATCGATCGCGCCCGTGCGCTCCCATCGTTCGAAACGGTCGATCCGAAAGGTCCGCGATTCGCCCGAGCGGCTGTCATCGGCAATCACGTACCAGTTGCCGCGGTCGAGGAAGATCGAACGCGGGGTGATCTCGCGTTGAGTCTCCTCGTCTCTGCTGGCCGACCAGTAGCGGACCCGCAGCCGGGCGTTGTCGTTGACTGCTGCGGCCAGGTCGGCGGTCGCCGGTGGCTGCGGAACGTCGACCACGACACCGTCGTCGCCAAGCACCGCCGCCAGCTTGTCGAGCGCCCTCGCCAACGACCCATCGGGGTCGGCGCCGGGAAGCTGCATCGCGGCTCTTGCGGACGACAGCAGGGCAAAACCCTCCGG
>JANMMQ010000259.1:0-7205 GCA_031373465.1 Ilumatobacteraceae bacterium
CCACGCAGCTTCAACAACCGTCCGAGAGAGGACGCAGTGAGACCCTTGCCGAGGGAGCTTGCAACGCCTCCGGTCACGAAAATGTGCTTCGGCATTGGGTGAAGACCTCCGTCTCAGGCGAACTGACAACGGGACTGCAGCATACCGCGGTGCGAGCCAAGTGCGCGGATCCCGGTCATCTATCGCCGATCCCGACGAAGTCGATGACGCTGGCGACACCGTTGTCGGTGTGAGGTGGCGACGCAGGGAACAGCAGCGTGCGAATTCCTGCGAGCGCAGCACCGCTGTCAGCCCGCGGATCGTCGCCCACCATCACCACCTGGCCCGGCGCGAGATCGAGGGACTGGCACGCTTCATCGAAGATCCGACGATCCGGTTTGACCGCTCCGAGCTCGTACGACAGGCTGAACGAGGTGATGAACTCGATCATCGAGTGGGCGGCGAAGACGGTGCGCACATCCCAACCGGTGTTCGAGACGATGCCGATTGCCAGGCCGTGGTCGCGGAGGCGCCTCAGCGTGTCGCCAGCTGCGACGTAGGGGATCCATGCCAACGGGTCGTGCATGTCGGCGTTGATGGATTCACCCAGTCGCTCGACCCACTCATCGGCGATCCCGTACAGGACCTTCCATCGCTGGCTCCACACCGCGGCATCGAGGTCCCGATCATGAGCAAGCTCGTCGGGAGTCATCGATGCCGCGTCGATCCGGTTGGCCACGTCCACCGCCTGCTCGTCGCTCATCGGCACGCCGAGCCTACGGGCGCAATCGGCGATCGTGACCGACAGAGGAGCGTGGGCGAACAGCGTGTTGCCGAAATCGAACAGCACCCCGCGCACTTCCACGTTCGCCAGAATATGACGTGCTCCAGAACTAGCCTGCCCGAATCATGATCCGCTCGAGCCGGCTCACCTTGTGCGGCGGCTTCACCATGCTGGCCTTTGCTCTGCGGCTGCCCACGTTCGTAACCCGACTCTACGATCCCGACGAGGCTGCGATCGGGGTGCAAGCCATGGTCATGCGGGCCGGCGGAAGGCTCTACAAGGACATCTACGATCGCAAACCGCCGGTGCCCCCGCTCCTCTACGCAACATCGTTCTCGCTGACGCACTCGAACGACATCCGTCCGATGCGAGTGCTCGTGACCGTCTTGCTGGCGATAAGCGGGATCGTGGTGGCACTCGACTGTCGCCGCCGATGGGGCGTGCGCGAGGCGTGGTGGGGTGGAGTGCTCACGATCACGGGCGCGATGGCCTTCTTCCCTGCTGACGCGGGAGCAGCCAACTACGCGCACTTCGCCCTGCTGCCCGGCGCAGCGGCAATCCTGCTGGCACGTCGCGGCACCCTGCCGACCGCGGTCGCTGCGGGCATCTCGCTCGGTATTGCGATCCTCACCCGTCAGAGCTGGCTGCTTGGCGTGGTACCCGGCTGCATCAGCGTCGGTCTGCATGGCCGCTGGCGCTACGTGTTGCCGTTCGTCACCGCGACCGCCCTCACGGTCGCCACGACCGGTCTCTATGCACCACTCGGCGGCTTCTGGGAGTGGAACGTGACCAACAGCCCGGGCTTCGTCTTCGCCTCCACCGGCATCTGGACGGCCCTCGGCAGAGGCGTGTCATCCGTGGCAGGTTTCGCCATCTTCCACCCAGTGCTCGTGGTCGGCTGCGGAATGGCAGGCGCTGCCGCGGTCGCCACCATCAGGCGCCGCCACCTGCCGCCCGACATCGACCTGTGGTTGTGGATCGCTTCCGGCCTGGCCGCGTGGGCAGCGGGGCTGCGGTTCTTCGGCCACTACTGGTTGCAGGTGCTGCCTCCACTGGTGCTCCTTGCCGTACCGGTCGCGTCACAGTGGATCGGGCGTGCGAGAGAGTTGGCGCTTGGCGGGGTTGCACTTCCCGCTGTAGTTGCGTGGGCGCTGTTGTTCGTTCCCGGGTCCTTCCACCACCGACCAGATCCCAGCACCCTCGCTGCCTATGTGCGATCTCACACAACGTCGAAAGACCGGGTGTTCGTATGGGGGTCATACCCGGAGGTGTTGGTTGCTGCCGATCGCGTCCCTGCCGGCGGGCTGGTGCACACCGATTTCGTCCTCGGTCGCTCAGGAGGTCGCAACGACCCGCGCAAGACTCTGAACAGTGCGGTTCCGGGCGCTCTCGACATCCTGCTCAATTCGCTCACCCATCGCCCTCCGGCGCTGATCCTCGACACTTCGACATCGACACGACTCGGCTACGAGAACTATCCGACCTCGCTGATACCGGAAGTCGATCGATTCATCCATGACGGATATCACCTCGTCGGGGTGGTCGACGGTGTCACCGTGTGGCAACGGCAGATCTAGGCTCGCCCGGATGGAGAGCCGCCAGTTGAGGGATTGGATTCCCTCCGAGGCGCAGCGTGATCTGACGGAGACCAGCCCGGCCCCACGATCGCATTGGTTGCGCGAACTCGTGATCGTGATCGTTTTCTACTACGGCTACGAGTTGATCCGCCGCTTCGCACATCTCGGCAAGGTCCGTCCACGAGCGTTCCGGAACCAGCTCTACCTCATCGATCTCGAACGTTTCCTGCACATCTACTCGGAATCAACGGTGCAAAAGGCGTTCCTCGGTGCGAGGTGGTTCATCAAGGTGATGAACGTGTACTACGGGACGCTGCACTTCATCATCACCGCAGCGTTGTTGCTGTGGGTGTACCTGCGCCGGCACGAGCACTACCGGCAGTACCGCAACCTGCTCGGCATGACCACGGCGCTGGCCCTGATCGGGTACTTCGCCTTCCCACTCGCCCCGCCGCGCATGACTCCATGTCACAACTGCTTCGTCGACACCCTCGACACGATCGGCGGGCTGTGGTCGTATCACTCGAGCGCAGCGAAGGCGATCGCCAATCCCTTCGCAGCCATGCCGAGCTTGCACTTCGGCTGGGCACTGTGGTGCGGGACGTTGTGGTGGTCGTTCGCTCGGCATCCAGCGGTCCGTGCCCTCAGCGTGCTCTATCCAGCATTGACGCTGTTGGCCATCGTCGTGACCGCCAACCACTACTGGCTCGACGCAGTTGGCGGGACGATCATCTTCCTGACGGCCAGTCAGATCCTTCGGTTCCAGCGCGCCAGAGCACTACGAAAGGCGCAAGCGGTCAGCGAGTAGGTCGGCCGCGTGCCGACGGGCGGAGGCACCCGCCTGCTCTCCGCTCAGCATTCGCGCCACCTCCTCGATTCGCTCGTCACCCTCGACGGTGCCGGCAATCGCCGTCGTCGTCGGTTGCCGACCGGGTTCTTCAACAACGGTCTTCGTGACCATGATCTGAGTGTCGGCCAGCGCGGCGACCTGGGCGAGATGGGTCACGACCATCACCTGGTGCCGTCGACCGAGGCGAGCCAACGACTCGGCGACCGCCGTCGCCGCCGTGCCCCCGATCCCGGCATCGACCTCGTCGAAGACGAGGGTCTCGGGTGCCTCCGACAGAACGAGGCGAAGAGCCAGCATGGTGCGCGCCAACTCTCCCCCACTTGCCACCCGCGACAGCGGAAGCAACGGCAGCCCAGGGTTGGCGGCGATCAGGAAGGTGACGTCGTCGCCCGGTGCCTCGCTGCCCACCGTGATCTCCATCTCTGCATGCGGCATCGCCAGCGAACGCACGACGTCGCGCACAGCCGTGGCCAATGTCGACGCGCCAGCTCTGCGCACGTTCGCAACCGCTCGAGCCGCCTCCCGCTCACGCGTCGTCGCCTGCACTCGTTCGTGCTCCAAGGCGGCGACGCGCTGGTCGTACCCTTCGAGCTCGGCGAGCCTCTGCCGGGCCTCGTCCTCGAAGGCAATGACGTCGGCCAACGTGTCGCCGTACTTTCGTCGGAGATCATGGAGCAAATGGCGCCGCTCGCGGATCCCGGCGAGGCGTTCTGGATCTTCCTCGAGGCCCTCGGTGAAGCTGCGCAGATCCCGACCGGCATCCGTCGCCTCCGCTGCCAGCGCCTGCAATCGAAGGGTGAACTCGTCGAACGGAGCGCGGCCCGTGACGGCACGGATGGCGGCGCCGATGCCGTCGGCGGCCGGGCGATGTGCGTTTCCGGTGTCGGCGACGTCACCGTTGCCGACCAACGCCTCCAACGCCAATTGACCTGCCTGCCGATGGGCGGCGGCATCCGCAAGGGCGTCCTCTTCGGCGGCGAGATGCTCATCTTCAGCGGCGTCGGTGAGCTGGGCCTCGGCAAGTTCTGCTACCTGGAACCGCAACAGGTCGACCTCGCGTGCTCGCGATCTCTGGTCTCCGCCCAGTGCCGCGAGCGACGCATCGATCTCGGTCAGCCGTGCTCGCGCGGCGCGCAACGGCTCCAGATCGGTGGAGCAGTAACGATCCAACGCGTCGCGTTGAGCAGCCGTCGTCAGCAAGCTCTGATGTGCGTGCTGACCGTGCAGATCGACGGTCCGTGCACCTAACTCGGCCAACGTGGTCGCCGTCGCCAGCCGACCGTTGACATATGCCCTCGACCTGCCGTCCGTTGGTATAACGCGTGAAACGACGTACTCGTCGTCGCCCACCACGAACCGGCCTTCGACACGGGCCTCCAATGCCCCGGACCGGACCAAACTCGGATCAGAACGCCCGCCGACTAACAGGTTGATCGCTTCGACCAGCATCGTCTTGCCGGCGCCCGTCTCTCCGGTGAAGGCAGTCAGCCCGGGCGTCAGCACCAGGTCCAGGCGTTCGATGACACCCATCGATTCGATATGAAGTTCATGAAGCATGTCAGCGGTCCGACAACCCGAACTTCGTCTTCAAGATCTGGTGGAACCGCCGTTCGCTGAAGCGCACGAAGCGCGCTACCGAGATCGAGGCGTGCACCGCGAGGGTGTCTCCCTCGGCGAGGCTGGCGGTCGTCTGTCCGTCGATCGACAACGTCGCCGGCCGGTGGCCGATGACCTCGATCTCGACGTGCTCATCCGGGTCGAGCACCAACGAACGATCGAAGAGCATGTGCGGCGAGACCGGCGTCAGCAGCAACGCTCGATGCTTGGGCGATACGACCGGGCCGCGTGCCGACAACGAGTACGCCGTTGATCCCGTGGGAGTGGCGATAATCAGACCGTCGGCGGCATATGACGTGAACACCGCACCGTCGATCCGCACGAGCAGTCGGACGGTGTGTCCTGCTTCCTGCTTCTCGACAACAGCCTCGTTCAACGCAGTCCATGTCTCGGCTTGGGCACCGCCGCGCCGCAGCGTCGCGTCGAGCATCATCCGTTCCTCGATGCGCCACTCGCCCGCATCGGAGCCCGCGGCCCAGCGTTCCAACGCAGTTGTCAGCGCTTGAGGCTCGACCTCGGTGAGGTAACCGAGCAGCCCGATGTTGACGCCGATGATCGGCACCGCTGCGTCACCAACCATCTTCACGGCGCGGAGCATGGTGCCGTCGCCACCGAGGCTCAGTGCCAACCCTGCGGACTCGGGCTTGCGTTCGCTGACCAGATCGAGCAGGTCGAGCGGCTCCGCGTCGTCGGGAGTCATCCACGCCGAGTGCCCGTGCTCCGCCAACCACGTCGCTGCCTGCCTGGCCAACGGCGCGGCCTCGAGCCTGTCGTGGTGGGCGATCAGCAGCACCTCTGTCACAGCGCTGATCCTGACGTACTGAGGCGGGCATGCACAAGGAACTCTCGGTTTCCCTGTGCGCCGGTGATGGGCGAATCGACCCAGCCGGCGACTTCACAGTGCTGTGCAGCCAACGCGGCGGCAACTTCGTCGCACACCCGTTGATGGACCGCAGAATCTCGAATCACGCCGCTGCCTCGATCCACTTCGGCCTTGCCCGCCTCGAACTGCGGCTTGACGAGCAGCACGAGCTCACCCTCCGGTCGACACGCAGCAATCAGGTGCGGCAGCGCACGGACGATCGAGATGAATGACAGGTCGGCGACGACCAGATCCACTTCACCACCGATTGAATCCGCGGTCACGTCACGAACGTGGAACCTCTCGAACACGGTGACCCGTGTATCGTCACGGATCTTGGGGTGCAACTGACCGTGCCCGACGTCGAGGGACACGACACTCGCAGCACCCCGCTGCAGCAGGCAATCGGTGAAGCCACCGGTCGATGCGCCGGCGTCGAGCACGCGCATGCCCGTCACGTCGATACCGAATGCCTCGAGCGCGGCGTCGAGCTTCTCACCGCCTCGACTGACGAACCTGGCGTGCGGTCCCTGCAAGACCACGGCATCGGCCGGATCGACGAGCCGCGAGGACTTGTCCGCGATCGAGCCGTTGACCAGAACCAGGTTGGCTTCGATGGCGTGCGCGGCCTCGGCCCGACTGATCACCAGCCCGCGTCGCACCATGTCAGCATCCAGCCGCACCCGCCTCGACACTGCTACTTCTTTGCAGGCGCCTTCTTGGCCGTTGCCTTCTTCGCAGCCGACTTCTTCGCGGCGGTCCTCTTTGCCGCAGGCCTCTTCGTAGTGGTCGTCTTCTTGGCCGAAGACTTCTTGGCGGGTGCCTTGCGCGCTATGACCTTGGCCACCCCGGACGGACCGGTTGCGGGGCGCGCTGCGGACTTGGCAGCTGAGCTCCTGGATCCGATACCGAAGCTTCCGGCGACATCCTCGACGCGGGATTCGATGGTGTCGAGTCGCTCGGCAAACCTGCCGAGTTGCTTGGACACCTCCGACTGGACGAGGCCCACCAGATGCTCGGTTGCCGAGCGACCGCGATCGACGAGACGCTGCACGACTTTGTCGGCATCCTTGCGACGAACCTGACCTGCCTTCACGAACTCGGACACGATCTTTTCGGCATTCTTCCGCGACATCTCGGTGTATTGGATCCCGGTGTCGAGCAGCCGCTTGAGTACTGGAGAGCTTTCAGTCATGCACGCAGCCTATCGCTGGCCGCGTCCTGCTCGATCAGGACCTTTGCCACAGCACCGAGGTCGGGCGCGATGAGGTCAGGCGTCGGCACCACTGTCGTACCCGGTGGGGTGATGCCCGATTCGACGTGCGCGTACCGGCAACCCAACGTGGCTGCCATCAGTCCGTCGGTCTCCGGCCGATCGCCCACCATCACCGCCGCCCTCGCCGCGTCGTCGCCGACGATCGCCCGCACCAACGCGGCCATCGGTTCGTACGGTTTGCCGGCAACGATCGGCACCACGCCGGACGCCGTGACGATCGAGGCCAGGATCGCACCGCCGCCGGGGATCGGTCCGTCAGG
>JANMMQ010000282.1:0-2109 GCA_031373465.1 Ilumatobacteraceae bacterium
GTCGACGACCGCGGCGACGTTCGAGTCGCGATGCGTGTCGACCCCACCGACGACGTGACGCGCTGAATCTACGATGACCATCCGGCCACCCCTTTCTTAGGAGAGTGCTGAGCAAGTGGCTCTTTCGCGTGGGCTCGGATAGTCGTAGCGTTGTTGGCGGGTCCGGGGTATGACTGACCGAAGAGCTGGTGTTTGAGGGTGTGAGCCGGTCGCGCTGGTTGGGTTGAACCCCGTAGGTGTCGTTCCCTTGTTGTCAACCCCGGACCCATGGGCTTATGTGGCCAGTGTCCAACCATGATCCCAATCGATGCCGAGGTTGACGAGACGGCGGAGATTGACGGCGGCGCAGCGGTGAGCGAGGCCGATCTGGTTGCGGGCGATGCCGCGGTAGCGGACTTTGCGGCCGCCACGGCGCACTAGCCAAGCAATCGAGCGTTCGACCATCGGGCGGTGTTGCCGGTAGGGGACGCTGAACGCTGGTGTGAGCGCGTGAGCTCGTGCCGCGGCGAGGAGGTCGTGGTACTTGTTGACTTTGACGGTGCGGCCGTCGGCGGCGGTGGTGCAACGCTCGCGGAGCGGGCATCCACGACATTTGGCTCCGAAGGTGGCGGTGCCTTTGGCACTGATCCGGGTTGTGATCCCGTTCGGGCATGTGGCTGTCATCGCGGCGAGGTCGATGGTGAAGTCGTCGGTGGTGAACCCGTTCGGGATCGCGCTGTGCAGCGGCATCGGTTTGATCGTCGCGGTGTGACCCTGCTCAGCGAGATGGTTGCGGAACTCGCCGGATCCGTAGGCTGAGTCGCCGAGCACTTCGACCGGGTCGGTCTCACCGGCGAGCAAACCAGCGGCGGCTTGGGCGTCACCGACGTTGCCGGCGGTCAGTTCGCAGGCGGTGATCAGCCCGGTGTCGGGTTCGATGCCGATGTGGGCTTTGAACCCGTCTCGATAGTTCGAGGTGGTCTTGTGCACATGGCGCGATTCGGGATCGTGGACTGACACCATCCGATCCGGTCGACTGACCTGCGCGATTCGCCATGTCCCGTCTTCGTTGCCGGGTTCGACGTCTTGGCCTGCGACCAACGCCAACAACCCGACCGCTTCGGCGGCCACATCGTCCAACACGGCATCGGCGAGGGCGGCCAGGATCGTGCGGGCGTCGTTGACCAACTCGGTCACGACGCGGTCGATGTCGGCTCGGTCGTTCCACGCACATTGTGGTTTGCCGGTGTCGTTGTCGTAGTCGTGGGCAACCAACACGAGCGCTTTCGCGGCGGGGACCAGGCGCCGGACCCGGCGGATCTGGGCGACGAGTTGCATGATCGCGTCCTGACGGGTGACCGCGTCATCCAACACCGTCGAATCGAGTGCTCGGCGGGTCTTGCCGGCCAACACGTTCGTGGCGTTGATCACCTCGCGGACGGCATCGAAGATCCGTTGCGGACGTTCCGAGACGCGCAGCTTGTTGCGCCACAACGTCAACACCGTCGGATGGAACCCCTCATCGGCGAGGGATCGGCCAGCAGCGACCTTCCACGAGATCGAGTTGCGCAACTGGATCACCGCTTCCCGGTCAGACAGACCCTCCAACGATTGCAGCACCATCACCGTCGCGATCACATCCGCCGGCACAGACGGACGGCCGCGCCCCGAGCCGAACAGATCAGCGAACATGTCATCCGGGAACAGCCGCTGACGGTGCTCGGCCAAGAACCAGTGGACCGAATCGCGTGCCACCAGATGACCACACATCGCCAACGCGTCCAACAACTCCGGGTTCGGATCCGAGGTGCCCTGCATGAACACCATTCTTTTACATCCAGCACCAAAACGCGAGCACCCTCGACAGATTGCTCAGCAGTCTCCTAAGGAGTTACAAGTCTGTTGAGATCCGAGACACGTGCTGCCGACCGGCGAATCTCCACACCGATTCCGATGCCATGAGCCCGTGCACGAGCACGCACAGCCGGGATCCGGCGTTCGGGAGCGCGCGCCCGAGCCCGTCATGATCGAGTGGAAGCTCGTCGCCGGATGCGGTGCGAAACGTCAGGGGAATGGCCAGGACCGATTTCTTCTCGACCCACGCGTTGCCGAACAGGCCGTTGAGCACGG
>JANMMQ010000285.1:0-2162 GCA_031373465.1 Ilumatobacteraceae bacterium
CCTGAAACTCGGCAATGCCCTGAGCCGCAACGGCGGCCAGCATGTCGCCCTCGATCAGGTCTGTGTATCGCTCAGCACGTTCATCGAACTCGCCGTCGAGATCACGCGGCACGACGTGAGCACCGAGGAACGTGATCACCAGCTCCATGTCGGTCAGCGAGCGCGCCTCTCGCAACAATTCGAGCCCGCGCAGCTCCTCAGCCACCGTCAGCCCATACCCGGACTTGACCTCCAGGGTCGTCACTCCCCCGGCAACAATCCTTCCAAGCGCTGTCGCGAGCTTCGCGAGCAGCTGGGAGTCGGTTGCTTCGCGGGTGGCCACCACGCTCGACCAGATGCCGCCACCTCGTGCAGCCACCTCGGCCAAAGACGCACCGCCCAATCGCTCGGCATATTCGTGGTGACGATCGCCAGCGAACAACGGGTGACTGTGGCATTCGACGAGGCCCGGCAGCACACATCTCCCAGTTGCGTCGATCGTGAGCACACCGGAATCGCCAAAGTCCGCGAGTACCTCGTCGGTCGTGCCGACCGCAACGATCAGTCCGTCGCGGACCGCCACCGCCCCATCCTCGACGATGTCGAGCACTCCTTGGGTGGCCCCGCGTCGCACCTCACCGGTGTCGGCAACCCTGGCCAGCGCCGACGCGTGGACGACGTTCAGATCCCTCACTGGCAGTACTCGCGGATCAACTGCTCGTACACGTCGACTGCCTGCAGGTACTGGGCCTCGTAGACGTACTCATCGGGGAAGTTGTATGGCGGATCGCCCGGGCCGAAGTTGACCCCTTCCACACCGAACTGCCTCAGGGCGACGAGGTCGCACCAGAACGGCACACCCTGGTACACCGGCTCCCCCGATGTGACCGCGCGCACCGCTCGATCGAGAGACCTCACGATCGGTGCGTCGACGGATATCTCGTACGGATGACGCGGACCGGACAACCAGTGCTCGCTGAACTCGACCGTGGCATCGATGCGCGAATCAACCCTCGTGCGCAACTCTTCGATCATCGCTTCGACTTGGCTCTTGACGTCGTGCGGGTCCTGGCTGGGTAGCAGCCGGATGTCGAGGGTGACCGTGCAGCGATCTGGCACCTGGTTGTGCTTGGTCCCGCCGCTGATCGTGCCGATGTTGAGGATCGGCCCGCCGGGGAGCAGCGGGTGCGATTCATACGGCAGGGTCGATTCCAACCCGTGCAGGCCCGCCAGAATCGGTTCCATCGTCTCGATGGCATTGACACCAAGATGTTTGTAGGTCGTGTGCGCCTGTCGCCCTTTGGTGGTGATCTTCAAGTAGGCCGCGCCGCGGTGGGCAATTCCGATCGTGTTGCTGGACGGTTCACAATCGATCGCCGCGTCGCCGACGAAACCGGCCGCGCAGAGCGAACGGGTTCCGATGCCTCCCTCGAAGTGGCATGACACTCCCTGAAATACCACGTCTCCACGCAACCGATCGTCGCTGGCTGCGATGCGACGTAAGGCGGCGGCCGCGGCCGCAGTGCCCGCCTTCATGTCGGCGATCCCGGCGCCGAACACCTTGCCGTCCTCCAGGGCCGCCGCGAAGGGATCCCTCGTCCAGTCCTCGCTGAGCTCGTAGATGTCGAGGTGCCCGTTCAGGACCAGCGAACGTCCACCTCCGAGGCCCCTCAGCCTGGCCCCCACCGAAGGACGTCCGGGTCTCGAATCGACCAGCTCGACGTCATGACATCCCCACTCCGCCAGCCGGCCGGCGAGAAACTCGGCAAGCTCGCGCTCGTTGCCCCAGATGGAATCGATCGAGCAGAGGTCGATCAGCAATGCCGTGTCGTCGTGCACCTCACGCCCCTGCGTGCGATTGATCGAACGGCGTCGACCCACTGCGGGCCTTCTTCGCGGAGAACCCGCGACCCATCGCCATGTCGGCCAGGCGTTGCACGTACAGATCGTCACGAAAGTGCAGAGTGAAGGTGCGCGCGTCGCGCATCATCTGACCAAGTGGATACCGCTCGTGGGCAGCTCGGCCGTGCTATCGACCTCCACGCTTGCGCCCGGTCCGCACACGGTCCTGGCCGTCTACAGCGGCAGCGCCGCGCTGTTCGCGAGCACGTCGGCGCCGGTGAGCCAACTGGTCTTCGCGTATACAGCTGGCGGCAACTTCGTGATCGGTGATCTCAATGCGG
>JANMMQ010000330.1:0-1817 GCA_031373465.1 Ilumatobacteraceae bacterium
GGATGCTCGGCGAGGTTCGCCCGGCCGGCGACTACGACGACGTTCCCTTTGGCGATCTGCGTGGCGATGGCCGGGTCGTTGGCGGCCGCGCTGATCGCCTGGGTGATGTTGCCGGCTTCATATTCGATGGTCCTCCACGCCTGGCCGCTGAGACCGCTGCGCTTCTGGGCGAACTCGATGATCCTGCTGCGGCGTTTCTGGACGGCGTCGCGCAACCGCAGATACAGGACGGGCAACTCTTCTTTGAGGTCTGGCGCAATCAAGATGATCGTCGGTGCGTTGGCAGCCTCGTCGATTGTCGCCCGATCGAACCCGAGCAGGTTGATCAGAGCGCCATCGCCCATCTGCGGGTAGACGTGTGGCGTACCGATGACATCCTTGGCCAGCCGAGCCCAGGCGTAGGCGTCCTCGTTGGTGCCCCGCGCACCGCCGAGCACGGCGATCGATCCCGGACCTGCTGTGGCCTTCGCTTCTGAGATGAGCTCAGCGGCACGCGCCAACGCAGCGTTCCAGGTTGTCGGCTGCAATTCGTCGTCGACTTTCACGAGCGGCGCACCGAGGCGCTCGTCACTGTTGACGGCCTCGAAGTTGAACCGCCCTCGGTCGCACAGCCAGCTCCAGTTGACCGGATCGCTGTCGACACCCTGGTAGCGCAACAACTGGTCGTGGCTCGACTGCACAACGGTTCGGCAACCGACCGCGCACGTCGTGCACGTGCTCTCGGACTGATCGAGATCCCAGGGCCGCGCCTTGAACCTGTACGACGTGGCCGTGAGTGCCCCGACCGGGCAGATCTGCACCGTGTTGCCGCTGAAGTAACTGGAGAACGGCTCGTCGGCGAACGTCATGACCTGCGTGTCGTTGCCGCGGCTGATGAAGTGGATCAACGCGTCGCCTGCGACCTCGTCGGCGAAGCGAGTGCAGCGGTCGCACAGGATGCAGCGCTCACGGTCCAGAAGCACGAGATCGCT
Organism: Ilumatobacteraceae bacterium; assembly: GCA_031373465.1. Lineage (GTDB taxonomy): Bacteria > Actinomycetota > Acidimicrobiia > Acidimicrobiales > Ilumatobacteraceae > JAENVT01. The sequence goes on from JANMMQ010000330.1 coordinate 972, forward strand.
GATCGCGATCGGCTTCTCGAAGTGACGCTTCTCTTCGATGTAGCGGCTCTCGCCGGGGCCGTGACTGAACGATTGGTCCTGCAACGGGCACTCGCCACCCTTGTCGCACACCGGACAATCGAGTGGATGGTTGGCGAGCAACAACTCGATGATTCCTTCTTGCGCTTTGAGCGCGGCCGGGCTCTGTGTGTTGACGACCATGTCGGGCGCGACGGTAGCCATGCACGAGACCTGCAGCGCCGGGCCGCGGCCGGTGTCGATGTCGACCAGACACATCCGGCACATGCCGACCGATGCCATGCGCTCGTGGTAGCAGAACCTCGGGATGTACTCACCGACGCGCTGTGCAGCGGCAATCACGAGATCACCGTTGCGCGCGGTGACCCGGCGACCGTTGATCGTCAGACTCACGGCATTGGGATCCGGTGGCGCGACCACCGTTTCGGTCGGAGATTCAGCTGGAGTTTTGGCGCCGTTCTCAGTGGTGGTCATCACTGGCTCCCACTGACGCCGGGATCGACACCGGGATCGACACGGGGATGAGGTTGCGTTGCACGATCCTGGCCTCGAACTCGTCGCGGAACAGCGTGAGCGCGGAGTGCACCGGGGCGTACGCCGACGGGCCCACAAAGCAGATGGTCGTCATCTTGTACGGGAACGGCACCGCGTCGAGACCGAGACGTTCACTGGCAGCGTGAGGAAAATCGCCCGGGCAGATCGTCTCACCGACCTCTATCAGCTGATCGAGATCACGCTGGGTTCCATGACCGTCGACGATGCGGCGCATGATCCGCTCCAGCCACGTGCCACCCTCGCGGCACGGCACGCATTTACCGCACGATTCGT